>JAXZEJ010000001.1:0-5253 GCA_037424205.1 bacterium
CCGGCGTAATCTACGACGTGGCGAAGAACGAGCTCTTCACGGCCGCCAAGGGCGAAGGCGCCTTCCTTGACAACCGCCGCATCCGCGTCTCCGACCGCAAGGACATGAACCGCGCCGTCATCGGCACGGGCTTCCCCTTCCGCCGCACGGATGACTTCAAGGGCTACATGATGAGCTTCATGCGCGTTGCCGAACGCACCGCCGGCATCCGCCGTCCGGGCTCCGCCGCTCTTGACCTCGCCTGGGTTGCCGCCGGCCGCTACGACGGCTTCTGGGAATCCGGCCTCAACAAGTGGGACATCGCTGCCGGCGGCCTCATGGTTCTCGAAGCCGGCGGTCTCATCACCGACCTTTCCGGCGGTGAAGACTGGCTCGAACAGGGCCGCGTCTGCGCCGGCACGCCGCGCATCTTCGCGCAGCTCCTGCCGCTCGTAGGCAAGGTTCCTGCCGTGGGCGAAGCCCAGAAGGCCTAAGCCCAAAGACCGAGACTGCTGCCGCCAGTCTGACGGGCCGGACCGATTCGTCGTCCGGCCCTTTTTCATCCTGAGGGTCCTTCCCTCACCGAACATACTCCTTGAAGATCCCATGACCGAGACTTTCATTCACGACGAAGACCTTGATCTCAACGACTTCACCCCCGCGATGCGTCAGTTCATCGAAGTGAAGCGCCGCTATCCGGAAACGCTCGTGCTCTTCCGCATGGGAGACTTCTATGAAACGTTCTTTGACGATGCCGCCAAAGCCAACCGCCTGATCGGCATCACGCTCACCAAGCGCGGCAAGCTCAAGAACGGCGAGCCGATTCCGATGGCCGGCATTCCGATGGTGTCGCTCGACCAGTATGTCGCGCGCCTTGTGAGACTCGGCGAATCGGTAGTAATTGCCGAACAGCTCGGCACGCCGGGCAAGGGACTAATGGAGCGCCGCATTTCGCGCATCATCACGCCGGGCACGCTGACGGACACGTCGCTTCTTCCTGAAAAGAACGACGCGGTGCTTCTCTCCGTCTCCCGCCCCTCCGGCAAGAACGCCGTCTGGGGCTTTGCATGGCTCACGCTCTCAAACGGCGACTTCTTTGCTACCGAAGTGTCTGACGATCAGTTCGACTCCGAAGTGGCCCGCATCTCACCCTCCGAACTTCTCGTCACGGAGAAGCTTCGCGACACCATGCGCGAGACGCATCCCGAGATCACCGTCACGCCGATGCCCGTCTGGCACTTTGATGCCGAACACGGCGAAGAGGCCCTGAAGAAGACGTTCGGACTCGACAATCTCGATGCATGGGGCGTGACCGAAAAAACCGGCGTACTGGCTGCAGCAAACGCTCTTCTCGACTACACGGCCGAAACCCAGGTCGACATGATTCCGTTCATCAGCCCGCTCAAGCTGACGGACGAATCCGAATACATCATCATCGACCCGGCAAGCCGTCGAAATCTCGAAATTTCGGACTCGATTCGAAGCGAGGGACGAGGCCCCACGCTCTTCTCCGTGCTCGACCGATGCGGCACGTCCATGGGCAGCCGCGAACTGCGCCGCTGGCTCAACCTGCCGCTCACCAAGGCCGATGAAGCCCGCGGCCGACATGACGCTCTCGAAGCCCTCGCCGAAGACGTCGACTTCTCGAACTTCATCGAAACAAGGCTTCAAGGCCTTCCCGACATCGAACGCATCGCAAGCCGCATCGCGCTCGGCACCGTACGTCCGAAAGAGCTTGCTGCGCTTCGCGACGCTCTTCCCCTCGTGAGCGAACTCAACACCGAAATCTCCTCTCACGAAGAAGACTGGTTCGGCATGACGGCCCGGACGCTCACGCTTCCGAGTGAAATCTTCTCGAACCTTGATGCTGCGCTCCTGCCCGAACCTGCAACGCTCCTTCGCGAAGGCGACGTCATCCGCTCCGAATTCAACGAGGAGCTGAAGCTTCTGCGCGAGATGCGCGACAACACAGGACAGTTCCTTCTCGACCTTGAAAAGCGCGAGCGCGAAAAGACCGGACTCTCGACGCTTCGCGTCGAATACAACCGTGTTCACGGCTTCTACATTGAAGTCTCGAAGGGGCAGGCTGCGTCCGTGCCGGTTGAATATCATAGACGCCAGACGCTCAAGAATACCGAACGCTTCATCACCCCCGAGCTCAAGAACTACGAAGATCAGGCGCTCTCCGCCAAGGAACGTTCCGCAGCGCTTGAAAAAGAACTCTACGACGGTCTCATCGCCTCGCTTGCCGGACACGTTCCCGCCCTCATGTCTGCGGCACGCGCACTGGCCCAGCTTGACGTAGCCGGCACCCTTGCCCGCCACGCCGTCGAACACCACTGGGTGCGTCCGACGCTTGCGAGCCGCCCCGGCATTGAAATCATCAAGGGCCGTCATCCCGTCGTCGAAACAACGATCGAATCCTACGTGCCGAGCGACTGCCGTCTTGGCGACGGCCGCCGCTGCCTCATCATTACGGGGCCCAACATGGGCGGCAAGTCGACCTACATGCGCGCCGTAGCGCTCATCACGCTGCTGGCCTGGGCCGGCTCCTTCGTGCCTGCCGAATCCGTGACGATCGGCCCGATCGACCGCATCCACACCCGCATCGGCGCGTCGGACGACCTTGCACGCGGTCGCTCGACCTTCATGGTCGAAATGACGGAAGCCGCCGCCATTCTGCATCAGGCCACCGACCGCTCGCTCGTGCTGATGGACGAAATCGGCCGAGGCACGGCCACGTTCGACGGCCTGTCTCTTGCGGGCGCGATTGCACAGGAACTTGTGGAAACGACGCGTTCGCTCACCCTTTTCGCAACGCACTACTTCGAGCTTACTCAACTGGCCGTCAACCTGAAGGAGGCCGCCAACGTGCACGTCTCCGCCGCGCAAACGCGATCCAAGATCGTGTTCCTGCACGAAATTGAAGAAGGTCCGGCAAGCCGCAGCTACGGCATTGCCGTGGCTCAGCTCGCAGGCGTCCCCGTCCCGGTCGTGCGCCGCGCACGCGCCATGCTAACGAAGCTCGAAAATCGCGAGGCCGCCATCGATTCTCCTCAGGCCGATCTCTTCGGAGACGGACTCTTCTTTGAGGGACAGACTTCTTCCGCAGCCGTGCTGGAAGCGCCGGCCGAAGCTGATCCGGCGCTGCGCGAATTTGCTGACTCGGTTGCAGACCTCGACATCGACAGTCTGACGCCGCGCGAAGCTCTTGCAAAGCTCTACGAAATCCGCGAGGAAGCCATCAAAGTCGCGAAATCTTCGTGATTTCACATATCACTGCAGCGAGGGGGCATGCCGGCAACCGGCCCAAACCCTGCTCATTTATGCGCCCGAATTTGCAAACTGCGCAAAACCTTCTAAAATTAACCGAATTTTTTAAATTACGGATCCACCGGGAGTCATTGTGTCGAAACAGGATCAGCTTTCCATGGATGAAGAAGCGCTCTTTCGCGATATTCACCACCATATTCTTCGCCAGGCAAAGGCCGGCGAACGCATTGATACAGAGACTGAACTGGCCACCCGCTTCAATGTGACACGCTACAAGGTGCGCAAGGCTCTGAGCGTTCTTTCCCAGATGGGCGTTGTTGATCGTGCTCCGAAGCGCGGCATGACCGTCAATGCGCTCGGCCCGAAGAACCTCTCTGCGCAGATTCAGGTTCAGATGGACATCGCGAACTTTGACATTCGCGAGTTCATCGAAGCCCGCCAGCTGATTGAAGTGAACATCATTCCGCTCGCCATCCGCCGCATGACGCCGGCTCTTCTCGGACGACTTGAGGATGCGATCAGCCGCATTGAGGCCAACGCAGGCAATACGATCGAAGCCGACCGCTGGGACCGCGAATTCCACCTTCTCCTTCTTGAAGCCTGCGGCAACCGCGTGCTTCAGGTCTTCTCCGCAGCGCTGGTGACATACTTCGAAAAGACGACCGAGAACCTGCCGCAGAACGATCCTCAGTTCTTCCTCGACATTGCGAAGAACGAACGCCTGCTGCTCACCGCCATCAAGGCCGGCCGCGAGGACGAGGCAAAGCTTCTCCTGAGCCAACAGCTCGGCGAGCAGGTCGAACTTCTTCAGAACGGTCGCTAAGAACCGTAAACCGCTTCCGCAAGGGCGGTCTTTCGAAATGAAAGACCGCCCTTCTTTTTTCTGCGGCTTTCTTGTTCTATGTCGATGCCGGCAGCTGACGATGAGCCTAAGATTTCCATCCTTGCATTCAAGTTCATTCAGTCCGTCATGATCTGCAATCTTTGCCCCCGCCGCTGCAATACCGACCGTTCAACAAGCGCCGGGCTCAAACGAAGCATTTGCCGCGCCACCGACGACGTCGAAATCGCACTGGTCAGTCTGCACGCATGGGAGGAACCCATTCTTGAAGGCGGACAGGGCGCAGGCACGATCTTCTTCTCCCACTGCAACCTTCGCTGCTGCTTCTGCCAAAACCATGAAATCAGCACCGAAGGACGAGGTCTCAAGGTCTCGACACGCAGGCTTGCGGACATCTTTCTTGAGCAGGCCGACCGAGGCGCCTCCTGCATCGAACTCGTAACGCCCGGGCACTACACGCGACAGATCCGCGACGCACTGCTTGATGCCAAGGACAGAGGACTGCCCCTTCCAATCGTCTACAACTCGAACGCCTACGAGCTGCCGGAAACACTTCGAATGCTCGACGGATTGGTCGACATATTCCTTCCCGACCTCAAGTATTTCGACAGCCGCCTCGGCGAAAAGTATTCGGGCGTGCCCAAATACTTTGAGTACGCGTCTGAAGCAATCAAAACAATGTTTGAGATGACGGGGCCGGCAACGCTCGGAGACGACGGCCTTCTCAAGCGGGGGCTCATCATCCGGCATCTCGTTCTGCCCTGGCAATGGCGCGACAGCTGCCGCTGTCTCGACTGGATTCATGAGACGTTCGGCGATGCCGTCTACGTCTCCGTCATGAACCAGTACATGCCGGTCTTCAAGGCCTGCAGGCATCCGGAGATCAACAGGCCGCTCACGACGCTTGAATATCAAAAGGTCGTTCGGCATGCCGACGAGATCGGCATCGTCAACGGCTTCATGCAGATCGGACGAACGGACGATGCCAAGTTCATTCCAAACTTCAACGGCGAACATGTGCTCCCGGAAGCACCTGAGGCCGTAAATTCATAAGTCGAGAAATGCCATCAAGCCCCGCCGAAAGCGGGGCTTTTCGCATTCGAAGGCTGAAATAGCAAAAACCCCGGCTTCCTTCGAAACCGGGGTTCTTGTAATGGTGA
>JAXZEJ010000002.1:0-4501 GCA_037424205.1 bacterium
CGTTGACGGCGTCGATGAAGCCCTTGGAGGAGAAGGTGGCGCCGGAGACGAGATCGACGTCGGTGGAGGAGAGCGCAACGACTTCATCCTTGAATTCGGTGAAGACCTTCTTGGCGAGAATCGGGTTTTCTGCGGTCTTGACGATCTTGATGTCCTGGATCTTGCCGGCATCGAACGTCACGGCAACCGTGATGTCGCCGTGCTTGCCGACGCCAGTGCCTTCGACCGTGGTCGGAGCGGCAAAGACCGAAGCGGAAAGCGTGCCTGCCGCGAGCATCGCGGCGGCGGAGAGAAGGGTTTTCTTGAACATTTTTCTGGACCTTGAGGTTGGATCCTGCCGTTGATTGCTTCGGCAGGCATGATTTGTGAACACGACGGGACGCATCATACACAAAAACATACCGACTGGTCGGATTTCTTCTGCGCCGATTTATTAGGTAAATCCCTTATGCGTGTCATGCTGGGCATGTGCGAAAAATGCTTGCTTAAGACGGAATAGTAGGAAATGTGCTAAAGGTTTTGATTCTCAGCTCTCCGGTCTGCCTTGGATGTAAAACATACCGAATGGTTGGTTTGTGGTTGACATGGGCCGCGGCAGGCGTGACATGCCGGCGGCATTTCGTATAAGTCGAGAAAACCCGCATGCATGCACGTGTTCGCTCTCCTTACAATTGATTTGACTGCGGCTCAGCGAAGCCAAGGCATGTACGGCCGCAGTTCGCCTGCATTTTCATGAGTCGGGCGGCTGTTTCTTCAACCATTCGCTCATTCGCCCGCTGCGTTCGTCATGCGTTTTCCTTCCGTCAACAGTTTTGCCGCACCGTTTGCCGCCGCCCCCGCTCTTGACGGCTGGGTGACGGTTTCGACGGGCTTCGTGATCGTTGCGCTCATTTCCGAAGGCCGGATCACGCTTTCCGATGCGTCGCTTCTGGCGGGCTGCTTCATGGCGGGCACCTTCATCGGAGGCGGCCTCATCGGGCGGCTGGCAGACCGTTTCGGACGCCGCATCTTTGCGAGGATTCTTCTTCCTCTCACCGTTCCGCTTTTTGCCGTGCCGCTCTTCATCAACGACGTTGACGTGCTCATCGTCGTTCAGGGGCTGCTCGGCATGCTGATCGGTGCGGACCAGCCGGTTTCTCAGGCCGTCATGACGGAGTCGGGCGATCACGGGACCGCTCGCCGGCGCCTTTCATTCATGATGTTTGCCTGGTACGCGGGCGCGCTGTGCGCCATCGCGTTTCTCTTCATGACAAGACCGTTCGAGGTCGGATGGCAGGCTTTCTACGCCGTGCCGCTTGCGGCCGCGCTCCTCGTCACGCCCGTTCGCGCCTTCACGGAGGAGACGCCCGCCTGGCTTGCCGGGCGAAGTGACGGAAGGCCAAGGGCGGGACTTCTCGCCGTGCTTCGCGCTCAGCCTCGGGAGTGGCTCTTCTGCTGCGCGTTCTGGCTTTGCCAGACGATTCCCGTCACGGTCATTCTGTTCTACAGCCCGATTATTCTGTCGGACGTGACGGGGTCGGCCGACCAGATCGGACGCATTGCGTTCATTTACACGCTCTTCATGATCGGCACGCTTCCGATGACGCTTCTGAAGCGCACGATCAATCCTGCGAAGGTGCTGGCCCGGACCGCCGTCGTCATGGCCGCATCGCTCGCGGGCGTGGCCTTGTTCGGAAAGTCCTCGTCCATGCTCCTGAGCCTCTTCTTCGGGGTCTATGCCTTCAGCTACGGGCTTCAGACGACGCTGGACAATCTGTATCCCAACAAGCTTTTTCCAGCGTCTCTGCGTGCGAGCGCCGTCGGATCGATCTTTGCCGTCGGTCGGCTTGGGGCCGCAGCGTCGGCCGTTTGCTTCCCGCGCCTGATGATGTACTTCTCGCTCGACACGCTGCTCCTCGCCGTCGCCTGCGTTGCCGTCTGCGGCGCGCTCTGCCTCAGAATTCTGCCTGCGGGCCGCCGCTGACCGTTTTGCCGCGGCCGTCCGTTTCCAGGTCTTTTCGGGAGGGGCCTAGCCTTTTCCGCGGAAATGACGCGTGTTGGATCATATTGCCGGCATTTGCCATCCGTTTGCGAATGTTGCCTGATGGCTGCATCCGGACGATCTCCGGGAGGAGGTCAAGCCGGTGCGATTTTTTTCCGTCGTTCGCCGCCGATTGCCCGGCAAACGGGTAAAATGCCCTTCATCTAAAAGAGAATCATTTTCCTTCTCAGTTCCGTTTGCCGTCGCCGGCGTTGTCTATCCCCCGGCAGGCCCGATGGGACGGCTGAAAGAAGACAGACCCATTCAAAATTAAAAATGTCCGAAACATTTACTCTGGACAAGGCCGCCATCGGGGACGAACTCGAGGTGGTCGGCGTTCATGCCGAGGGCGCTCCCGAAGACTGGGAGATTTGGCTTGAGGAAATCGGCTTCACCGCGGGCGAACCGTGCGTGGTGCTGCAGAAGGCTGCGCTCGGCGGAGATCCGATTGCGGTTCGCATCGGCGTATCCACGTTCGCGCTCAGGCTTGTGGAAGCCCGCTGCATCGAAGTGAGGAGGCGCTGCTGATGGCCGTCTCTCCCGTCGACATTTATCCGTCCGGTCCGCTCGTTGCGATGCTCGGCAATCCGAATGCCGGCAAGACGTCGCTTTTCAACATTCTCACGGGCTCGAAGCAGAAGGTCGCCAATTATGCGGGCGTGACCGTCGAGCGCGTAGAGGGCCATCTTCTGGGCGTTTCGCAGAAAATCCGCGTGCTCGACCTTCCGGGCACGTATTCCTTCCATCCGCGCTCTCCCGACGAAAAGGTAACGATCGACGTTCTCAAGGGCGTCGCACGAGGCGAGCGCAAGCCCGACCTCGTCGTCTGCGTGCTTGATGCCACGAATCTGAGGCGCGGCCTTAAGCTCGTCATGGCCGCGCAGCGCCTGCGCCTTCCCGTGGTCGTCGCCGTCAACATGATGGACCTGGCTCGCCGCCGCGGCATCAAGCTCAATCCCGAGGATCTTTCCCGCGAGCTCGGCGTGCCCGTGGTCGAAACGATCGCCGTGCGCAAGCAGGGCATCGACAGGCTGACGGCTCTTCTTTCCGATACGGCCTCGTGGGCCGGATGGGTGCCGGCTCCGACGGATGAGGACGACCTTGCGCGCCTCAACCGCATTCTGAAGAAGCTCGGCCTCGACAAGATCTTCCCGGACGAATTCTCCGACCGGATCGACCGCATCGTGCTCAATCCGTGGCTCGGCGTGTCGATTCTGATGCTCATTCTGTTCTTCGTCTTCCAGGCGGTGTTCGCCTGGTCGGCTTATCCGATGGAATGGATCGAAGAGGCTTCAATCTGTTGGGCGACCTTTGCGCGACCTATCTTCCGGACGGTTTCGTGAAGGACCTGCTCGTCAATGCCGTCATCGGCGGCGTGGGCGGCGTGGTGGTGTTTCTGCCGCAGATCCTGATTCTGTTCTTCTTCATTCTGTTGATGGAGGAGTCGGGCTATCTGCCGCGAGCGGCGTTCCTGCTTGACCGCACGATGGGTTCGGTGGGGCTTTCCGGCCGCTCCTTCCTGCCGCTGCTTTCGGGCTATGCCTGCGCGGTGCCCGCCATCATGGCGGCCCGCATCGTCGGCAACCAGCGCGACCGCTGGGCGACGATCGCCATTGCGCCGCTTCTCACCTGCGGCGCGCGTCTTCCGGTCTACGCCGTGATGATTGCGGCCTTCGTGCCCAAGGCTTCCGTCTGCGGCTTCGGCCTGCAGGGTCTGGTGCTCTTCGCGCTCTACTGTCTGGGCATGGCCGGCGCACTTGTCGTCGCCTGGATTCTCAAGCACACGACCGGGAAGGGCGAGAGCCGCACGCTCATGCTCGAGCTCCCGAGCTACCACCTGCCGCGAATCGATGCGCTCGCGCACGGCCTCTGGCAGCGCGCCAGCATCTATCTGCAGAAGGTCGGCACGATCATTCTGGCGCTCACGGTCTTCCTGTGGGTGCTGACCACCTTCCCGGGTGCTCCCGAGGGCGCGACGGGTCCCGCGATCAACTACAGCTTTGCGGGCATGCTCGGCCGCCTGATGCAGCCGCTCTTTGACCCGATCGGCTTCAACTGGCAGATGTGCGTCTCGCTCGTCCCCGCCATGGGCGCGCGCGAAGTCGCCGTTTCGGTGCTCGGCACGCTCTACGCAACCGCCGGCGAAGCCGAGGACGCCCTCGTGCCGATCCTGCAGCACAGCTGGTCGATCCCGATGGGCCTCTCCTTCCTCGCCTTCTTCGTCTTCAGCCCGTCGTGCTTTGCGACGCTCGCCGCCATCCGGCGCGAAATGGGCACCTGGAAGGCGCCCGCCGTCCTGTGGGTGGCGTACACGCTTCTTGCCTACGCCTTCTCCTTCGTCGTCTACCATATCGCCCTTTGGGCCTGCGGCTAGCCGGGGCCGGGTGCTGTTTCAGACCTGCCTTCAGGTCTGAAAAAACCGTTTGTTGTGAAAAGCGGGCGCTGCTGATGAATGCGGCGCCCGTTTTCGCAAGGCGCTGA
>JAXZEJ010000003.1:0-2569 GCA_037424205.1 bacterium
CATGCCCGGCCAAAGCTACTTCCTCGCTGAAACAGACGAGGAAAAGGATTATCGCTTTAAATTCGAATTGACGCCCCTGCTGGAGGAGTATCTTCGCGACGGCGTACTTCTGCCGGCTGCTCGCGCCGACATCGATGCTTTGAAGGCCGTGGAGTAATTTGGCGATGGAGCCCTTAATTATCACCGTCCGGGAGCAGCTTGATGATCAGAAGTTCGAACTCGGAAAAGAGTTTGAACACGATCGCGGAAGAGAATGGCGCTTCAAGCCCAATCCATCCAACGGCACTTCGCCCGCATTGTTCGCCCGCATAATCCAAAGCGGCGATACGGGCGTGATGCTGGTGTGCGACACGTCCTACTTCATCGGCATGGTCTGGCTCATTCCCGGAAGGCTTGCAGTTCACGTTGAGCCCAAAATGAATCTGCGTGAAAGTCCGGCCCAAGAAATCCTGGTCGAAGTCGACTATCTGGCGATGCTCGAAGAGGCTCTTAACGAACCCGAGAATCTGAAACATCTTTCCGATCTTCAGTACTGCGACACAAAGGCGCCCCGCATTCCGTTGAAGCACGAGGACACGGGGATTCAGCTCTTTTTGATCGCGCAGTTCCTCGCATTCGTTAGCAGAATTCGCCGCCGCGGATTGAAGCGAAGCTTCTACGACCGGGAAGAGCGCTTCGTTTACGGCATGAAGGGCCGCATTCTGCTTTCAAAGTCGCTGAGAAGCGCTCGAACGCCGGCGCTGACCGACCATCTCTGTTGCTCTGTTCAGCAGTTCGACGTCGACACGCCGGCTAATCAGTATCTCAAGAAGGCATTGCGCAAAACGCTCCAGCTCCTTCAATCGCCGGCATTTCAAAATGCGCCCCACCTCACCGAACTGGCGAGGCTTGGCCTGAAGGCGTTTGAAGCCGTCAGCGACGTCGTCGATCCGCCTCCGGTCAGGATAAGGAAGATCAACCCCGTCTACCGCGACTATGCGGAAGCGCTGCGCCTGGCCGAATTGATCCTATCATTGTCAACGTTGGGACATGAACCGACAGCCGGCCGCACGGAGATTCCTCCCTATTGGATCGACATGTCCAAGCTCTTCGAGCTCTTCGTCTACAATAAGCTTCGTCAAGCCGTCGGCAGCGAAGGACGTGTCGAATTCCAGTTCGCCGCTCATTCTCAGTATTTGGACTACCTCTGCAAAGCGCCGAACTCCCCCATTCCGTTTTTCATCGCGGATGCCAAATACAAGCCTCGGTACAGCGACGCCCGTATTGACAAGGATGACCTTAGGCAGCTGGCCGGCTACGCGCGCCTGACAACAGTCGAGAAGACTCTTCGAGACCCGAGCTGGGGATGGTCTTCTCCATCCCGCATCATTCCGGGCGTCATCATCTATCCGACCTTGAAAAAAGGCGCAGAAGAGATCGACCTGACAAATAACCTTGTTCCCATTTCAGATTGGATGGAATTCAGCAAAGTGGAAGTGACGATTCCTGTCAAAAGTTAGCGGCTCTTGGAGTATCAATCAATTTGTAGAGGTCACGCTTTTGGACTCTTCAGGGATACCTCTGACACACAGATAACCAAGAAGAGCCCGAAATATCTCCCAGAAGAACGGCATTCGCGATCTCGACCGTCCTGCCCTTTGGCAAGCGCCTGCCGAATCATATCGGGCGCCTCAAATATCGCATGCATCTGACGATTGCCGTACATGCGGGGATGAGAGCCGTCCGTCGGCATTCCGGTTTCTCTACCAACTAAAAGTCTGTCAATCCTTCACTGCTTTCATCGCATTGAATCCGGACTCAGCCAGATGTTCGAAATCCTTAATAGGCATCGGACGGAAGAAATAGAAGCCCTGCACGGTATTACAGCTCGTCAGCTTGAGATCCGCCAGCTGCTCCTCGGTTTCAATGCCCTCGGACACCGTATGATATCCGAGCATATCTGCCAGATCCGTCACTGCTTTGACGATGATCCCGGCCTTGTTGCGATCATTATTGACAAAGAAGCTTCTGTCGAGCTTCACCGTATCGACCTTAAGTTCGCTCAGACAGCCGAGCGACGAATAGCCGAAGCCGAAATCATCGATCGAGCACTTGAAGCCGATCTCCTTGAGCCTGCCGATGAATTTTCGAATCTTGTCATAGCTCGTGATCGCCAAGGTTTCCGAAATTTCAATCTCGATGAGACCGGGATCAACATCGAGAGACCTGCACACATTCAGCAGATGCGGAAGCAGGTTGGGGAATTCAATCGTCTGACGAGAGAAGTTGAGCGAAATCGGAAGAAGCGGCATATTCTGACGCTTCCAGCCGGCAAGCATGCGGCAGACTTCTTCAAAGACGAACACGTCGATATGGTGCACCAGTCGATAGCGTTCGAGAAGCGGAATGAATTCACCCGGCGACACAATGCCCACGCCCGGACGATCCCAGCGCACAAGCGCCTCGGCGCCGATGATCTTTTCCGTCTTCAGCGAAACCTTGGGCTGGAAATAAACAATGAACTGCCGCTTTTCGAGCGCCTCGACGAGGTGCGCAATGCGCTCCTTCTCCTGAAGCTTCTGAAATGCGC
>JAXZEJ010000004.1:0-2225 GCA_037424205.1 bacterium
CAGTAAGACTGTCAGGTCGTTCGGACAACTTGTCGTGGAAGGTGCAGAATCGATCTCGACCGGTTTCCTTGGCGGCATAAAGCGCCGTGTCGGCTTCGTGAACAAGTTCCTTGAACGTGGTTTGGCCGTCGAATTTCGTGAGCGAACTCAGGCCTATCGAAATCGTCAGCGGCTGATTCTTCGCATTGGCCGGATGAAGAGTTGCATCCTGACGTGAGATCTGTCGGGCCATGCGCAGCAGTCTTGCAGCAACCTTGCGGGACTTGTCCTCAGAGGTGTTCGACATGATGACGCAGAACTCCTCGCCGCCGAATCGGAAGATGCGGTCGTTTTCCGAAATGCCGTCCTTGAGTTGGCGGCCGAGCTGCTCGAGAATCTTGTCGCCGAAGAGGTGCCCGCGCGTGTCGTTGATCTGCTTGAAATGGTCGATGTCGATCATGAGTGCGCGCGTGCGCGATGCGGGCTTGCCGTGCTCATTGATGTAGGCGCGAAGAGCCTTGCGGTTTTCCACGCCGGTGAGCGGATCGATAGTACTTTCGGTAACGAGTTCCGAGTACTTCGTTTCGATGCGCTGACGTTCCTCGCGGTTTTGGTTCAAGAGCTTGCAGAAGATGGAGAACCACGCGATGCTGTCGTTGATTTCAACAATGCGGGACATCGGCGTATTGGGCATGACGCCGGTCGTCAGGAACCGCTTCATGTCGTCGTTGATGACCATCAGCGGCCTGATGATTGAGAAAAAGCCATGGATCAGAATCGCCGCGATGACCGCGAAGATGCCTGTGAGCAGCAGGAAGATGGGCAGAGCCGGATCCGTAATCTTTTTGATCTGCTTGATTTCGCCCACGAGCTCGCTCGTCTGGATCATGGAGAATTCGGCGCGAAGGGACTTGCCCTGGCCGATCATGACGGCAATCTTCTTGTCGAATTCGGAACGCAGCGATGGGAGCTCTCCAATCTTTTCTTCGAGCTCAAGCATGTTTTTGCCGGTTCGGATGCAAAGGGTCTGTCGATCGGTCGGCCCCGTCCGAGGATTGACGCAAATGGCATCGTACATGGATTCCAGAGCGTCAAGCTGACGCAGGAATACGGTCAGATTCAAGTTTCGATATTCGGGACGAATGACGGCCAAATCGATGTCGGGCAAGGTTGATTTCTCGACGTTCGGTGCATAGGCTGCCGCCTTGAGAAGGTCGGAATAATTGGACAGCGCCTTTTGGCGAATGAAATCGAGCGCATCGTCATACTTCTGTCGCGTGTGCCAGACTTCGCGCATGCTCTCGAGAAGGGCGTTCATGCTCTCGCGCGTCTCGTCATGACGGTCGACGGCGGATTCGGAGATGAGCTTCCAGGCATTGATGTAGTTTTCGCGGGCGCGCTGCCGGTTCGGAGATTCGACCAGCGTATAAAGCGAGTAGCGAAGTCCCTCAAGCTTGAGAGCCCCGCGCTGCTCGATCAGGGCGTTCGAGACGGCGTGGCGCGCAAGCGCATCCGTATGATCCGAAATATGGTTCGTAAGCATGTAGGCGAGACCGGCAGCGCCGATGACGAGCAGGCCCAGAGGAATCATCGACAGATAAAGAAAGTGCCTCAGCGTAACGGGCTTTCCAACACGGCCGGAAGACTTGGTCATTTCGTTGATCATCTGCGCGAACTCAATAGTTGATGGCCGGGAAATACTTCATCGTCAGCTCATGATAGCGGCCCGTGGTCTGCATGTGAATGAGCGCCTCGTTGATGTCGATCATCAGGTTTTGATTGTCG
The DNA here is from genome assembly GCA_037424205.1 of bacterium. GTDB lineage: Bacteria > Pseudomonadota > Gammaproteobacteria > Burkholderiales > Burkholderiaceae_F > Sutterella. The sequence continues at coordinate 1,765 of JAXZEJ010000004.1, forward strand.
ATATTGACGGCGATGCGGCCTTCGGAAAGCGACGACCCGTGGTCGGGATAATTGCCGGCGATGTGAAGGTGCTGGCCTTCGGGGCTCTTAAGAAGCGCATATGCGGGAAGCCCTTCGGTGAGCATAACGTTGATTTCACCGGTTTCAATCGCCTTGTAGATTTCGGGATGCGTCTCAAAAGGCACGATGGTGATGCCCGTCGTTCCATATTCATTCTGAAGGCGCCGATGCTGAAGGCTGTCGCGGATGACGCCGATTCGAAGCTTCGTCTTGTCGACCTTTTCAATGGGCTCTAATGCAGGATCATTCGTAATGAAGATCGACATGGACCGATAATATTCTTCCGAGAAGGCGAGGTACTCGCGGCGTTCGGGTGTCGAGCTCAGGCCGGCGACGGCAATGTCGACCTCCTTGTCCTTGAGCTTTTGAAGAACATCCGCGCGATTCATAGGCACGATGGT
>JAXZEJ010000005.1:0-1049 GCA_037424205.1 bacterium
GAAAAAGGCGACCGCAATGGCCGCCACAATAGCTTTCTTCATAGGTAACCCAAGGAATTAGAAAGGGCGAGGATTTCTCCCCGCCCCGGCCTCAGAGCAAACTGCCCTAAGGTAGCGAATGGAAACCGCGCGGGTTGCGCATCGTTGAGAGGCGTGCGCGGTGTTGTTTTCAAAACAAAAAAGCGGCATCACCGTGGAGGAGATACCGCTTTCCAGAATTGCTGATGTTTTTCCTAGGCATGGCAAAGCGAGCCTAAAAGACTCGCCCTCCAGCTCGGACACACCGGCATAATTTGATTAGTGAAGTCTATCACGGGACAGCACGTTGTGCAACATGCGCATTGCCAACATGAGATGCTGTTCGTACTTGCGTGGTCGGATGCCTACCACACGACAGGTTATCCAGAGCGGCCGGCTCGGATTCCCATAGGCCTCCTGCAACAACCGCTTCTCTTTTGAATCGAGCATCGCGCTCCATGCCGCCTCGATCTCCACAGCGTCATTGATGTCGATAATGCGAGGACGTTCCTTTGTGCCTTCCTCTGGCACGTAGCCGGCCTCTCGCATCACGCCGAGCATTGAACTCTTTCCACGAGGCTTTCCCTCACGCGCCCATGAACTCCAGTTCTCAAGGCGCGCTTCAAGAATTCGGCGCTCCGCTTCATCCATTCGCATGCTCCCTTTCCCATTCGTCTCGGCATTCGGCACAACACCAGCGTCGAACATTCCGAACTCCATCAACCGTTGCAGGCACTCTCTCGATCACTTCCCCGCAGTTCAAGCACAAGCTCACCACGATCGGTCTCGGTCCCTCTGGCTTTCTCTCCTCAATTGCCGCTCGCATGATCCACTCATCGCTTCTAGCGGCTCGGTCTGCATCATCCATGCTTCACCTCGTCAATAAAAACTTTTACACCCGGCTCGGGTCCGTATGCCTTTCTGGTCCGGCTGTCGATCACCTGCGAGTCGTCCTCAAAAACGATCCCGTTCATGCCGTCAAGAATCGCCTTCTGCACGTTGTCAAGGTCCGGCTTTGAGACGTGATGCTC
>JAXZEJ010000006.1:0-19549 GCA_037424205.1 bacterium
CCCGCCTTTCCCAGGCGCTCTCGGCGCCCGCATCTGGCGTGAAGTGAGCAAGGAGGCGTGGGCCGAATGGACGCGCCTTCAGACAATGATGGTCAACGAATACGGCCTCAACCTCGCCGACCTTTCCGCCCGTCAACATCTGATGCAGCAGTGCGAGCGTTATTTCTTCGGTGATGCTGAAGGCGTTCAGGCCCCGGAAAACTTCGTTCCTCCGAAGCCCTGAACCGGCAGCCGGCACCATTAATCAAGCACGGCTTTGAAAGCCCGCCGTCCTCCAAGGAAGGCGGGCTTTTTCATTCAATTAGTGCCTCAGCCGCGTTCGAACGTCTGAACACCGTCCTGCGTGCCGAGAAGCAGAACGTCGGCCCCTCGGGCTGCGAAAAGGCCCACCGTCACAACGCCCGGCCAGGCATTGATTTCTGCCTCAAGTGCCTTCGGGTCCTCGATGCGAAGACCGGAAGCATCCAGGATATGGCAGCCGTTGTCAGTAACGAAGTCGCGAAGCTTCACGGTCGCTCCGAGGGCCTCGAGCTTTGCCTTCACGGCACGAGCCGCCATCGGGATCACTTCAACGGGAAGCGGGAAGGCGCCAAGCACCGGCACCTTCTTCGAGGCATCCGCAATGCAGACGAAGCGGCCGGAGATCGAAGCTACGATCTTTTCGCGCGTAAGCGCGCCGCCGCCGCCCTTGATCATGGAGAAGCCGGGATCGATTTCGTCGGCGCCGTCCACATAAACGCCGATCTCGTCAACTTTGTTCATGTCAAGCACCTTGAAGCCGAGCGCTTCGAGACGCTTCGTCGAACGTTCGCTCGAAGAGACGCAGGCAGGGATCTTCTCGCGAATGGACGGGAGCTGATCAATGAACTGATCAACGGTTGAGCCGGTTCCGACGCCGAGAATGCGGCCTTCTTCGACATAAGCGAGCGCCGCACGGGCGACCTCGCGCTTAAGTTCCTGTTGGGTAAGAGCCATGGGGACTATTCCGGTTAGTGATGAATGGCTTCTATTTTAACGTCTGAGGAAGCATTTCGATGCCGCAATGCAGATCCGCCCGTCATTCCAACGCCTTTAGCGCTTCCCTCTGCACTACAATTCACCCACAGAACCTAACCTGACGAAAGACATGCCCATTGACTTCACCGACGAACAAGTCGCGTCGACATTCCGCAAGCTGAGCGTCTCGCACGACTCGAGCGGCAACTCCCGCGTCGGCATCTACGCCTCGTGGGCCGCGCTCGTGCTTCTTGCCGCCTGCTTCTTTTTCGTTGCGGTCTTCATGATCGATGCCGACCGCCGCGCAGAAAGCGTCCGCCTCCAACAATCCACCGACCTCATCGTTCAGGCCGTCGAATCGCGCCTGACAGGCACGACGGAACTGCTGCAGAAGTCGAGCATGCGCCTCATCCACATTCCGGGCATGTCTTCGCGAACAACAGCCTCCGAACTCACCGCCACGGCCTTCATGCAGGATCGTCGCGAAGTTGTCGAGCTTGCACTCGTCGACCGCGACCGCAACGTCCTGCGCCACTGGGCCTCCTCCACTCAGGGCGCCACAACGCCCGAATCCGCCGAACATCGCATCAACGCCTCGGCCGAGTCCGCGCCGATCCAATCCGTATTCACGCGCGAGGCCCCCGTCGTCACCACTCCCTACGCCGTTCAGGACAGCCGGCAGATTTTCTTCGACCTCTTCGTGCCCACGCCTGCCGAAGATCAGGTTCTCATGGCGCGCATCAACCTTTCGCGCCTTCTTGCCGACGCAGCCAACAGTGTGATCGGCTCAACTCCCTACATTTTTTACTTCGAAGCCAACGGCAAGCCCCTCATCGACCGCAAGCAGATCCGCACGAGCAAGCGTTCGCTTACCTACTCTGCGAGCATTCCGCTTCTCAACGATCCGTCGCTCCGCCTTGTCAGCCTCAGCAACGAGCATTCGCTCTTTACAACCGACAACCTGAAGTTCTGGGCCATCGTCGCACTAGCCGGCCTTCTCGCCGTCGCGCTCGGCCTTCTTGTCAGCAACCAGCGCCAGCAGCACAAGGCACATCAGAAGCTCTTTGCTGAAAATTCGCTCCGCGTCGCCATGAGCGACTCTTCCGTGGCCGGCATTCGCGTCACCGACCTTGAAGGGCGCTTCCTATTCGTCAATGAAACCTTCCAGAAGCTTGTCGGCTATCGCTCGCATGAGCTTATCGGCCTGATGCCGCCCTATCCTTATTGGGAAGACGACATCACCCCTACGCTTGCCGACATCCTCGCGCACCCCGAAGACCGCCAGGTTCGCTCGGTCGAATTCCGAGTCCGCCGCAAGGACGGGCTTCTCTTTGACGGCCAGCTCAACGTTTCACCGCTGTTGAGCGAAAACCGCCGCGTCATCGGCTGGATCGGCGAGCTCTACGACATTACCGAACAAAAGCGCGCCCGAGAACGCATGAAGGCCGCCCACGAACGCTTTACGCGTGTCGTGCAGTCGATGAATTCTTCCATCTGCGTGCTGGGCGGCGACGCCGAACACCCGCGCCTGCTCTTCCGCAACACGCCTTACGAAAAATTCTTCGGAACCACGCCGGACGGTGCGGTTCGTCTTGTAAAGCTCATTGCGGAAAAACATACGCTGATGGCCCGCGAAGGCGTCTACGACGCCGAAAGCGAACGGTGGTTCGACGCACGCATGCAGTGGCTCACCTGGACGGACGACACGCCCGCACGCATGATCATTGCAACCGACATCACCAACCAGCGCGAGACCGAACTTGCGCTTGAGGCTCAGATGAAGCGCGCCGAAACAACACAACGCCTCGTCACGATGGGCGAAATGGCAAGCTCGCTCGCCCACGAGCTCAACCAGCCCCTTGCCGCCATCTCGAACTATGCCTCCGGTGCGAGCATGATGCTCAAGGCAGGCAAGCTCACGCGCGATGATACGATCGGCGCGCTCGACAAGGTCGACCGCCAGGCCAAGCGAGCAGCCGCCATCATCAAGCGCATCCGAGGCTTTGCCGCCACCAAGAAGACCGAACCGCAGTTCACATCCCTAACGCCCGAAAGCGTCATCAACGAGACAATGGAGCTCGCGCTCATTCAGGCCGAAAAGCTCAACGCCCGCATCAATACGACCATTGAGCCGGGACTTCCCAACATGACGGGCGACTCCGTCATGCTTGAACAGCTTCTGCTCAACCTGCTCAAAAACGCCATGGAGGCCGTCCAGCCCTGCCCCAACCACACGATCGACCTGACGGTGAAGCTTCACGAAACGGGAAACTTCATTCAGTTTGCAGTGACCGACCACGGCACGGGCATTTCCGACGAGGCCAAGGCCATGCTCTTTGACGCCTTCTACTCCACGAAGAACGAGGGCATGGGCATGGGTCTAAACATTTGTCGCTCGATTGTCGAGGTTCATCACGGACGCATCGTGATCTCCGACACGCCGGGCGGCGGCGCAACCTTTACGTTCACGGTTCCCGTGGCTCGTGAACATTAAGAACTGATGTAGAATCAAGGTACTTTTTCTGAGGAGAGATTTCTTTCATGTTTCCCTACGACTACGGTTCCGAGGCCCCTGAAACGCTGGGCACGGTCTACGTCGTCGACGACGACGACGCCGTCCGCGACTCCCTGAAGTGGCTCCTCGAGGCGAGCGACTACCGCGTCGAGCTCTACGACAGTGGCGAAAGCTTCATCGCCAAGTACGACCCGAAGGCCATCGCTGTTCTCGTTCTCGACGTGCGCATGCCGGGCATGAGCGGCCTTGAAGTGCAGGAACATCTGCTTGCCCGCAATGCCGAACTTCCCATCATCTTCATCACCGGCCACGGCGACGTCTCTATGGCCGTCAACGCCCTCAAGCGCGGTGCCGTCGACTTCATCGAAAAGCCGTTTGAACAGGCTGCTCTCAAGCAGCTCGTCGAGCGCATGCTTCACGAAGCCCGCGAACGCCATATGGAAAAGGAGCGCCGCAGCCTTAACGAGGCCCTGCTTGCCAAGCTCACGCCGCGAGAACAGCAGGTTCTGGAACGCATCATCAACGGCCGCCTCAACAAGCAGATTGCCGACGACCTCGGCATTTCCATCAAGACCGTGGAAGCCCATCGCGCCTCCATCATGGACAAGACCAACTCCGGCACGGTCGCCGACCTCATGCGTGTCGTCATGGGCACGAACATGCTCCGCTGAGCATCAATAACCGATACACTGTGGGATATTCGCCCGAAGGACAGCCGAAAGCGGCCGCATCGGGCGGTCTTCCCGCCATTCAGGTCTCTCCGCCTCAACGGCGCGGGAGACCTTTTTCATTTTGAATTCACCAAAATTTCGCCAGCTGTGCCCCGGAGGTTTCTTCATGACAGCCAAGATCATTGACGGCAAGGCGCTTGCCGCACGCATTCAGGATGAACTCAAGACCCGCGTCGATGCATGCACCGAACGCGGGCACCGGCCCGGCCTCGCCGTCGTCCTCGTCGGCGAAGATCCTGCCAGTCAGGTCTATGTCCGCAACAAGGTTCGCGCCTGCGAACGCACCGGCATCCGATCCGAAGAAATTCGCATGCCTGCCGAAACGACCGAAGCCGAACTCCTCGCCGTCATCGATCGTCTGAATCATGATGACGCGATTGACGGCATCCTCGTGCAGCTGCCGCTGCCCAGGCACCTTTCCTCCGAACTCGTCATCGCCGCCATTTCTCCCGAGAAGGATGTCGACGGCTTTCACGTTGTTTCCGCCGGCTCCCTGCTCACAGGGCGCACGGGATTCCGTCCCTGCACGCCCTACGGCGTGATGAAGCTTCTTGAGGAAGCCGAGTGTGATCCCGCCGGCAAAAACGCCGTCGTGATCGGCCGCTCCAACATCGTCGGCAAGCCTCAGGCTCTGATGCTCCTTGAAAGGAACGCCTCCGTCACGATCGTGCACAGCCGCACGACGAATCTCGCCGAACACACCCGCCGCGCCGACATTCTCGTCGCCGCCGTAGGCCGCGCCAAGATGGTGAAAGCAGACATGGTCAAGCCCGGTGCCGTTGTGATCGACGTCGGCATGAACCGCGACGAAAACGGAAAGCTCTGCGGCGACGTCGACTATGAAAACGTCCGCGAAGTCGCCTCTGCCATCACGCCGGTACCGGGCGGCGTAGGCCCCATGACAATTGCCATGCTGATGACCAATACCGTTGAGGCGGTCGAACGCCGCCTCGGTCTCTGACAACAGGAAAATTCCAGATGACTGAAACCGCAAATCCGCTTCTCAACGCCAGCGGCCTGATCGACTACGCAGCCGTGCGCCCCGAACATGTGGCGCCCGCAGTTGAAGCACTCTCGAAAAACCTTCAGGAAACGCTCGACCGAGTCACGGCACCCGAAACGCCCGCCACATGGGAAGCCGTCGCAGAGCCGCTTGAAAAGGCCACGCTCGCCTTCAGCCGCGGCTGGGGCGTCGTCGGCCACCTGCAGAGCGTCGTCGATACGCCGGCCCTGCGAGACGCATACAATGCCGCCCTTCCGGGCGTCACCCAGCTCTTCATCGACCTTTCTCAAAACGAAGCGCTCTTTGCCAAATACAAGGCTCTGAGGGCTTCCGATGCCTTCAACGAACTATCTCCCGTTCGCCGCCGCATCGTCGAGCGCGAACTCCGAGACTTCCGTCTTTCCGGCGCCGAACTTCCTGAAGCCGAACGCGCCCGCGTCAAGGCTGTCGGTGAAAAGCTCTCGATGCTGAACCAGAAGTTCAGCGAAAATCTTCTTGACGCCACCAACGCCTGGGATCTCACGATCACCGACGAACAGCGCCTCTCCGGCATCCCCGAGGACGCCAAGGCACTGTTTGCCGCAAATGCCAAGGCTGCCGGCAAGGACGGCTGGCGCATCACGCTTCACTTTCCGTCCTACCTGCCCGTCATGCAGTACGCAGACGATCGATCCCTTCGCGAAACGCTTTACCGCGCCTTTTCGACACGCGCCTCGGAATTTGACGGAGGCAAGTACGACAATACGCCTCTGATCGACGAAATTCTGAAGCTCCGCCGCGAAGAAGCCGGCCTTCTGGGCTTTGCCAACTACGCCGAATCGTCGCTTGCCACCAAAATGGCCGACACCCCCGCCAACGTCATCGCCTTCCTTCGCGACCTTGCCTCGCGCGCCAAGCCCTTCGCCGAAAAGGACATGAAGGCTCTCCGCGCCTTCGCCGCCGAAGAGCTCGACATCGCCGACATGCAGCCCTGGGATCAGGCCTACGCATCCGAAAAGCTGCGTCAAGCCCGCTACAGCTATTCCGATCAGGAAGTAAAGCAGTACTTCACGGAACCGACGGTCTTTGCCGGCCTTTTCCATCTTGCCGAAACGCTATACGGCATCACCATCCGCCAGTCGACGGCAAGCGTCTGGCATCCCGACGTCAAGTACTTCGAAGTCTGCCGAGGCAATGAAGTCATTGCCGCCTTCTACGCAGACCTCTATGCTCGCGAAGGCAAGCGCTCCGGTGCATGGATGGACGGCGATCGCACGCGCTGCATCATCGACGGCGTTCTGCAGACGCCCGTTGCATATCTCGTCTGTAATTTCGCCCCCGGAGTCAATGGCCGTCCCGCAACTCTCACGCACGACGACGTCACGACTCTTTTCCATGAATTCGGCCACTGTCTGCACCATCTTCTCACGGACCAGACCGAGATCGGCGTTTCCGGCATCAACGGCGTCGAATGGGACGCCGTGGAGCTTCCCAGCCAGTTCATGGAAAACTTCGCCTGGGAATGGGATGTAGTCAAGGGACTCACGAAGCACGTTGAAACCGGTGAATCCCTTCCCGAAACTCTGTTCGAAAAGATGCTCGCCGCCAAGAACTTCCAGTCCGGCATGGCCTGCGTTCGACAAGTCGAGTTCGCGCTTTTTGACATGCTTCTTCACACGAACTTCAATCCGGACACGGACAACGTTCAGGAACTTCTCAAGGCTGTTCGCCGAGAAGTGGCAGTGAGCTTCCCGCCAGACTACAACCGATTCCCGCAAAGCTTCTCACACATTTTCGCCGGCGGCTATGCTGCAGGCTATTACAGCTACAAGTGGGCTGAAGTTCTCTCCGCCGACGCATTCTCGGCCTTTGAGGAATCGGGCATTCTCAATCCGGAAACGGGCGAACGCTTCCGCAAGGAAATTCTCGGCCGCGGCTCAAGCCGCGACGCCATGGACAACTTCGTTGCCTTCCGTGGCCGCAAACCCTCAATTGACGCACTGCTGCGCCACAGCGGCATGACCGGCAACTGAAAGCCAAACTGAGAAACCTTAAGCCGGCGTCCGCACGCATCCGATTTTTTTCGAAAGCACGCGGGCGCCGATTTCTCAACCATCCTCAAGAAAAGGTGCCCCTTGTCTCAAATAACGCTTGCCAGCTGGAACGTCAATTCCCTGAAGGTTCGCCTCCCCCAGCTGATCGACTGGCTGAAGATCGCGAACGTTGATGCTGTCGTCCTGCAGGAAACCAAGCTTGCCGACGATCTATTTCCTTTTGAAGCCATTAGTGAAGCGGGCTACGACGTTGCATTTACGGGCCAAAAAACCTACAACGGCGTCGCGCTGCTCTCAAAACGCAGCACCTTCCTTGCCCCCGAAGACATCGCCCTCAATATGCCGGACTATCCGGACGACCACAAGCGCTTTATCGCCGCCACTTTGACGACAAAGAGCAATGACCGGAAAATCCGCTTTATCGGCGGCTACTTTCCAAACGGCATGACGCCCGGCAGCTGGAAGTACCTCTACAAGCTCGACTGGCTTGCCGCCCTGGCCCATGAATTGAAGAAGGAACTGGCGAAGAATCCCAACGTCGTACTCGGAGGAGACTTCAACATTGCCCCCGAAGACGCCGACGTCTGGAACCCTTCCGAACGAAAGGACGACATTTTGGTGAGCGCCCCCGAGCGCGCAGCCTTCCGAGAACTGCTGAAGCTCGGCTTCACGGACAGCTTCCGTCTGATCTCTCAGGAAACGGCCCGCTACTCCTGGTGGGACTATCGCATGAAGGGATTTGAAAACAATCACGGGCTTCGCATCGACCACATGCTGGTCTCCGAGGCCCTCAAGCCCTGCGTCAAGGGCGCCGACATTGACACAAGGCCCCGAGGCAATGCACAACCTTCAGACCACGCTCCCGTGACCCTGACACTCGAACTCTAAACGTCCGGTTGTCCCGATTAGCGGCGTGCTGCGTTGTCGGCATGCCGCAGCGTGTCCGTCCAGCGAGCGAATTCTTCGGTCACGCCTTCTTCCCCCGGATGTGCCTCGAGCCACGCCGCACCCCATGCGGCCAGATCCGCTGCCGCAAAGGTCTCAAACGGCATTCCTGCCGCTTCATCAGGGCTCATGACCGGAATCTCCGTCAAGCGGCCAGAAAGAGCATCAATGGCGCGCACTTCAGCGACTGCCACCCGAACACCGTCACGCCCGTACATCACTTCAAGCCCAAACGGCTCCGCTTTTTCCGGATCGTGAACCAGAAGCTCAACCTTTTCAGTCCACAGCCGGCGATCCCGGACAAGCCGCCATATCCAGAAGAAGGGCCACAGCGCAAAGGCAAGCCAGAAAGGCGCCGTCAACAACACGGCCATTCCAAGACCGCCCAGTCCTTCGGTGCCGGTTGTTCCCTCCATCGTAAAGGCTGTGCCGAGCATGCCCCATATGGCCCACACCATCCAGGCGCGTGCTGCCTTTGTTTTCGACATTCGGCATCGAAGCGCCGTCTTCCAATCGATCATGGTCTCCTCAAGATGTGCTTATTTCGGGACTCAGTCATTTTTCACAAAAGCGAAGCCCTCGGCACATCGCATCATACCGACATGCTTAATCCCGGCATCCGGCAACCTCATCATTCGTCGATTCCCAGTTCCTGAATCTTTCTCGTGACGGTGTTGCGGCCCAGTCCCAGACGCTGTGCCGCTTCAATGCGCCGACCGTTAAGAGAACTTAGCGCCGTGCGTATGACCGTGCGCTCGAAGTCCGGAAAGAGCTCCGCCCAAATGCCGTTTTCTCCGGCGGCAAGCCTGGCCGCAACGGCAGCTTCCAAAAGCTCCGTCCAATCTCCAGAGGCTGCAACGGAAGGAGTCGAAAGAGCCTTTGCGGGGAAATTCTCGAACGTCTCCCTGACTTCTTCAGGCAAATCCTCAACCCTGACCTCGACGGCCGGCGCCATCACGAGAAGCCACCGGCAGAGATTCTCCAGTTGGCGGACATTTCCCGGAAAGCGGAATTTCTCAAGCAAGGCAAGAGCCTCCGGCGTCAGACGCTTGGCCTCGACGCCGAGCTCCCGCGCCTCCGTGCGCAGGAAATGCTCTGCAAGCGGCGCAATATCCTCGGGACGCTCGCGCAAGGGCGGCAGGCGAAGACGGATTACATTGAGACGATGGTAGAGATCCTCACGGAACAGTCCGTCCTTCACGCGCTGCTCGAGATTCTGATTGGTGGCGGCAATAATGCGAACATCTGCCTTGATCGGCTGACGTCCGCCCACGCGATAGAAGAATCCGTTGCTCAACACGCGCAGAAGACTTGTCTGCAGCTCCATTGGCATATCGCCGATTTCATCTAAAAAAAGCGTGCCGCCCCGCGCCTGCTCGAAACGTCCGAGATGCTGCGATGTAGCCCCGGTAAAAGCTCCCTTCTCATGACCGAAAAGCTCGCTCTCAAGCAAATCGCGAGGAATGGACGCCATATTGATGGCAACGTAGGGCTTGTCCGCCCTCTGGCTGTGACGGAAAATCGCACGTGCCACAACCTCCTTGCCGGCACCGGATTCTCCCGTCAGAAGAACTGTCACCAAGCTGTGCGATAAGCGACCGATGGCTCTGAATACCTCCTGCATGGCCGGAGCCTGCCCGATCAAATCGGGCACGGACTGCGATTCCGCATCGCCGGACACCTCTTCATGTCCGTACGACTCCTGAGGCTTGTCCACGGGCGCAAGACTCTGCGCCTCCTTCATGGCACGCTCAATAAGCTCGACAGCCTTCGCAATGTCAAAGGGCTTTGCCAAATATTCGAAGGCGCCGCCCTGAAAAGCCGAAACTGCGCTATCGAGGTCCGAATACGCCGTCATGATGATGACGGGCAGATTCGGCAAGAGCGATTTGACGCGTGCAAGAAGATCCACGCCCGTCAATCCCGGCATGCGGATGTCGCTCACGAGCACCATGGGAGACGACTCTTCCAGGGCCTTCAGAACGGAGTCTGCATCCTCAAAAAGCCTGCACTCAATGCCTGCCTTGGCCAATGCTCGCGACAGCACCCATCGAATGGCGCGATCGTCGTCCACCACCCAGACGGGGGCGGTCGCCGCATTCTGTTCCTTATCAACCATAGAACTTTTCTCGCTCACTATTCAATTCATCCGACATTTCACGAAGCGCTTTACGAAAACGGCAGAAGAACGCGGAACATTGTCCGCCCCGGCACGCTGTCGAGGGTGATTGTGCCGCCCGCCTGTCTTACAAAGGTTTGCGCCAGACTCAACCCGAGCCCGGAACCTTCAGCACGCCCAGTCACCAGCGGATAAAAAATCTTTTCCTGCATGTCAACCGGCACTCCGGGACCGTTGTCGATGACGTCGACGGCAAGCGCCATTCGAGCGCGTTCCGTTCCGGCCATCACATCGCGAACGATGCGGGTTCTAAGCACGATCTCCGCCCGGCCCTCCGACCGCTCCCGATCCATGGCCTCTGCCGCATTGCGGACAATGTTCAGAAATACCTGCGTCAGTCTGGCCCGATCCCCCGTCACGTTCGGCGCTGAAATATCGTAATCGCGCACAAAGACAAGACCTTCCGGGAACTCCATGGCTACGAGGCTTTTCACGCGTTCGAGCACCTCATGAACGTTGACTTCCTCGCAGGCAGCCTTCTGACGATAAGGTGCAAGAAAGCGGTCAACCAGCGCCTGAAGACGATCTGCCTCGCCGATGATGATGTTCGTACACTCGCGGTCCTCATCACGAACCAGATCCGACTCAAGAAGCTGCGCAGCTCCGCGAATGCCTCCCAGAGGGTTCTTGATTTCATGAGCCAGATTGCGCAACAGCTGACGATTGGCATCCATCAGCTCGCAGCTCATGCGCTCCTTGTCCTGTCTGAGCGTCTCTTCAACATCAACAATTTCAATCAGAACCCGAGCCTCTCTGCAGACAGGCCAACCCTCCGGCAGCAACGTCAGAACGGCCTGCACACGGACATCGTCGGGCTGCGCTCCCGAAGGAGTTCTCACAAGGCGTCCCTGCATTCGGGCGGAATTAACGATCGCGCCGTCTGCAAGATGCGCATACCACTCGGAGCACTCCATCAACCGATCGCGAAAATCCGTTCCAACAAACGTGCGTCTTGAACATCCCAAAAGTACTTCCGACGCACTGTTCGCCCAAAGCACCCGGCCCGACGCATCGGTTAGGAATACCGACGATGCCATCACATCAAGCATGGAAAGCGGGCTTTCCCGCTCTTCGACAACCTTTTGTCCGGCCATGGACAAATCTCCCAAACAAAAGGCGGGCGACGGCTTGAAAAACCAGCCGCCACCCGCCTGTCAGGTCTGCATCAGTCTGACGGTCAAGGTCAGAGGCTGTAATACATGTCGAATTCAATCGGCGTCACGGCAAGACGCCAGCGATCGACTTCCTTCATCTTCAGAGCGATGTAGGCATCGATGAAGTCGTTGGAGAAGACGCCGCCGCGAGTCAGGAATTCGCGGTCGCGATCAAGATACTCAAGAGCCTGATCCAGGGAAGAGCAGACGGTCGGAATCTTGGCGTTTTCTTCCGGCGGCAAATCGTAGAGGTTCTTGTCGGCGGCCTCGCCCGGATGGATCTTGTTCTGAATGCCATCAAGACCAGCCATCAACATGGCGGAGAAGGCCAGATAGGAGTTGGCGGACGGATCCGGGAAGCGGACTTCAACACGACGGCCCTTCGGGCTGTTGGAGTACGGAATGCGGATGGATGCCGAACGGTTGCAGGACGAGTAGGCAAGCTTCACAGGCGCTTCAAAGCCCGGCACGAGACGGCGATAAGAGTTGATCGACGGATTCGTGATGGCGTTCAGCGCACGGGCATGCTTGATGATGCCGCCGATGTAGTAAAGCGCAGTCTCGGAAAGACCGGCATAGCCGTTACCCGCAAAGAGGTTCTGGCCGTCCTTCCAGATGGACTGGTTGACGTGCATGCCGGAACCGTTGTCGCCCTCAAGAGGCTTGGGCATGAAGGTGGCCGTCTTGCCGTAGGCAGCAGCGACATTATGAACGGTGTACTTGAGAATCTGCGTCCAGTCGGCACGCTTCACCAGCGTGTTGAAACGGGTGCCGATTTCACACTGGCCGGCACCGCCAACTTCATGGTGATGAATTTCAACGTCAACGCCCTGCTGTTCGAGCAGCGTGCACATTTCAGCGCGCATGTCGGAGAAGGAGTCAACCGGAGAAACCGGGAAATAGCCGCCCTTGACACGGTTGTGGTAGCCGAGATTGCCGCCTTCCATCTTGAGACCAGTCGCCCACGGACCTTCTTCGCTGTCAATATCGAAGAAGCTCTTGCCCATGCGGTGTTCCCAGCGAACGCTGTCGAAGATGAAGAATTCGGGTTCGGGACCAAAGTAGGCGGCATCGCCGATGCCCGTGGACTTCAAATAGGCTTCGGCGCGAAGACCGAGCGAACGCGGATCACGATCATAGTCCTTGCCGGTGTTCGGCTCATGCACGTTGCACTGGAGAATGAGAGTGTTGACCTCGCGGAACGGATCCATGCGGGCGCTGTCCGGATCCGGCATCAGAAGCATGTCGGAAGCTTCGATGCCGCGCCAGCCGGCAAAGGACGAACCGTCGAAGGGATGGCCAAGCTCAAACAGGTCTTCGTCAACGCGGCCGGCCGGAATCGTCACGTGCATTTCCTTGCCAAGCGTATCCGTGAGACGCATGTCCACGAATTTGACATCGTTGTCCTTGATCATCTGCAGAACATCAGAAGCGGACGTCATTTGATTTATCTCCTAGAGAGTAGCCGGTCAGACATTCCAAACGCCTGACCCAACAAGAATTCATATGCCGAAAGGGAGCATCCCTGACGGTTGCATCCCTTATACGAGCAAAAGTCGTGCCAATGAAGAAACAATGTTTTTCAACATTATTTCTCGATTCCAACGCTCCTGCCGATACATGCGTCGCACAGACTTTGCCCTTGCGCGGCCGGAGGTGCACCGACTTGGTTGGGAACACTTTATTATCGCACCAAATCGGTGCACTTCAATACCTCAAAAGCGCTTCACAAGGAAGCGCTCCGAATTCGCAACCGCTCAGAGAAACGCCTCCTGCAAATCCGACAAAAAGGCTCGTCCGCGAACCGTCGGACAAATGACGGAGTCGTCTGCGACAAGCAGTCCCTGAACACGCAAATCCCGCAGCGTCGGCTCAATGGCTTTGATTGACAACCCCGTGCGCTCCTCAAACAGCGATGCGGAAACGCCATCGGAAAGTCGAAGAACGTTCAGCATGAATTCGAAGGGCAGGTCTTCGGTCTCGACAATTCTTCGCTCGGAAATGCCGTGTCCGCATTCCGAAACCGATGCCATGTATTTGCGGGGCGAAGCATGGCGGACCTCGCGAACAATGCCTTCCGGCGTCGTCACCTTGCCGTGCGCACCGGCACCTGCGGCGAGATAGTCTCCGAAGGTCCAGTAATTGAGATTGTGACGGCAGCGATGCCCCGGTCTTGCATACCCCGAAACTTCGTAGTGTTCGAATCCGGCCTTTTCGAGCGAACCGATCACCAGATCCGACATGTCAGCACAAAGATCATCATCGGGAAGACCCGCCGGAATGCGCTTTGCAAACGCCGTCCCGGGCTCAATCGTGAGCTGATAAAAGGACAGGTGCGTCGCACCGGTGGCAACTGCCGTTTTCACCTCCCTCTCAACCTCCTCCAGCGTTTCGCCCGGCAGAGCAAACATCAGATCCAGGTTGAAGTTTCCGAACACTTCGCCCGCATGCGCCGCCGCCCGCAATGCCTCGTCGGCAACATGAATGCGCCCGAGCTTTTCGAGTTTTTCATTCATAAAGCTCTGCACGCCGACGGAAACACGATTGACGCCCGCTTCGCGGAAAGCTCTGAAACGGCCCTCATCCACGGTTCCGGGATTGGCTTCCAGCGTGATCTCGCAATTCGGTGCAAATCCGAACAGCTTGTCCGCGCCCTCCAAAAGCCTGGCAACCGCGCTGCCGCTCATCAGGCTCGGCGTGCCGCCTCCGATGAAGACGGTTTCAATCCGACGACCCGCAGCCGCCTCCTGCCAGTTGCCCAAATCCCTCAAAACCATGTCGACATATTCCACATCCTTCAACTCAGACGGCGCGGCATGGGAATTAAAGTCGCAATAGGGACACTTGCGCACGCACCAAGGCCAATGAAGATAAAGCGACAGCGGAATATCCGCCGCCGCTTTGACAGTCTGCGAGGATTGCTCGTTCATTACCAGCCCCAGACGTCGCGAAGCAGCTTGTGCATCTGCACGAGCGCCTTTCCGCGATGGCTCACGCGATTCTTTTCTTCAGCCGTCAGCTCTGCAGCAGTACGGCCGAATTCCGGAACGTAGAAATGCGGATCGTAGCCAAAGCCGCCGTCTCCGGCCGGGGCATCGCAGATCTCGCCATTCCAGCGGCCGACAGCCACAAGCGGCTCGGGATCGTCAGGCGCTCGAACCGCCGTCAGCACGCAGGTATAGTGTGCGCTGCGATCGGCTGCCCCCTGAAGCTTCTCAACCAGCAGCCGATTGTTGGCTGCATCATCGCTCGGCTCACCGGCAAAACGTGCGGAATACACGCCAGGCATGCCGTTCAAGGCATTGACGCAAATACCCGAGTCGTCAGCCATGGCGGGACGCCCCGTGACTTTCGCCGCATGCCGGGCCTTGGCCAGACAGTTCTCAATGAACGTACCGAAAGGTTCGGGACAGGACTCAACGCCGAGAGCACCTTGATTGATGACTTCAACGCCAAGTTCTGCGAACATGGCCTGAAATTCACGAAGCTTGCCCTTGTTGTTGGAGGCGAGCACAAGAGATTTTTCCATCGCGCTCCTCCTTATTCGAATGCCGCGCGCTGAAGCGCCATGATTTCCATGTTGCCTTTTTCAGCAAGGCGCAACAGTTCGTCGAGCTCGGCACGACTGAAGGCTGCGCCTTCGGCCGTCCCCTGAATTTCCACAAAGCGGCCTTCGCCCGTCATCACAACATTCATGTCGGTGTCGCTGCCGCTGTCCTCGACGGAATTGAGATCAAGCACCGGATGTCCGTCAACAACGCCTGCCGACACGGCGCTCACCTGCGTGACAATGGGGTCTTCCGTGAGCAATCCCTTTTCAAGCATGCCGTTTACAGCATCTCGAAGAGCAACCCAGGCGCCGGAAATCGAAGCGCAGCGCGTTCCGCCGTCAGCCTGCAAAACATCACAGTCAATCTGAATCGTGAATTCGCCAAGCTTCCTGCGGTCGACCGCCGCCCGCAGGCTGCGGCCGATCAGACGCTGAATCTCCTGCGTGCGTCCGGACTGCTTGCCCTTGACGGCTTCGCGATCGCATCGCGTGCCCGTAGATCTCGGTAGAAGACCATATTCGGCCGTCACCCAGCCCTCGCCCTTGCCCATCAGGAAACGGGGCACGCCGGGCGTCACAGTTGCCGTGCAGAGAACACGAGTGTCGCCAGCCGAAACAAGCACGCTGCCTTCGGCATATTTTGTAAAGCCGCGGCTGAAGCTGAGCGGGCGAAGCTCATCGGAACGGCGCCCGTCATGGCGGGCAAAATCTTGTACTTGAGTCATGTCAAAACACTCCGGAGTTACGATATCAACTGCCGTTATGCTACCTCAATGCCGGACTTGCAAACGAACCGCGCGATAAAAGAAAGATCTGCAAAAGGATTACAATGGCGACGCCTGCCGCAGCAAGATCCTCAACCTGCGGCGCATTCCGATTTACAGCCATTACAGATAGAGATCCTCCAATGACCGTTGCCAGCATGACCGGCTATGCCGTCGCCTCGGGCGCCACGCCGCTCGGAACCGTGACCCTTGAATGCCGTTCCGTCAATTCCCGCTTTCTCGACCTGACGCTTCGTCTCAACGAAGACCTTCGCTTTGCAGATCCCCTGATCCGCGAAACCATTCAGAAGCGCATCGCCCGCGGCAAGGTGGAAATTCGCGGCTACATCACCCCGGACGAAAACGCCGCCCCCGCCCGCATCAATACCGCCGTTCTCAGCCGAATCGTCGAAATGCAGCGCACCGTTCGCGAAACCGTTCCCAACGCCCGCGAACTTTCCGTCTCGGATCTCCTGTCTATGCCGGGCGTCATGGTGAACGACCGAATCGATCAGGATGCAGTCTCCAGCGCCGTCCTCGCCGTACTCAACAACGCCCTCGACGCCTTCACCGCCTCTCGCGCCCGCGAAGGCGAAGCGCTCGCCAACGTTCTTCTCAACAACTGCCAGCAGATTGAAGACGTCGTCACCGAAGTCAAGGGCCGGCTTCCGGACATTCTGGCTCACATTGAAGGCAAGCTTCAGGAACGCCTCGAAAATGCGCTCAGCACCGCCCTCACCGAAACAAGCACGCTTACCCGCGAAGAAGTCAGCGACCGCATCCGTCAGGAAGTGACGCTCTACGCCATGCGCATGGACGTTGAAGAAGAAATCAACCGCCTCTACACGCACGTTGCTGAAGTCCGCCGCATTCTGAAGAAGGGCGGCGCCGTCGGCCGCCGCCTCGACTTTGTCGTTCAGGAAATGAACCGCGAAGCCAACACGCTCGGCTCCAAGGCCGCCGCCATCGAAATGACGAACGCCTCTCTGGCTCTCAAGGTCGTCATCGAACAGATGCGCGAGCAAATCCAGAACCTCGAATAAGCTGATTCCTCGAGTTTCGTAAAAAACATGGGGAGACGACGCCACAAACGGTGCCGTCTCCCTTAAAATATTGACCTTTCATTTTTTTGACCGGCTTTTGCGAGCCGATCTGCGGCGATGCGTCTCTTGCGCTTGCATTGCCCGCCTTCGATGGAGAACACGAATGTCCTGTGAATCCGCTGCCCGTCCGCTGCACGCCGGCAGGCTGTTTCTCGTGACGGCACCTTCGGGCGCCGGCAAGTCTTCGCTCGTCAATGCACTTCTTAAGCTCGAGCCGACGCTCAAGCTCTCCATCTCGCACACGACCCGTCAGCCCCGCCCCGGCGAAGTCAACGGCCGCGAATACCATTTCGTGAGCGAACCCGAATTTCTCGCCATGCGCGAGCGCGGCGAATTTCTCGAATCCGCCCTTGTGCACGGCAACCACTACGGCACCAGCCGCATCTGGATTGAAGGCCAGATGGCGCAGGGCAACGACGTTCTGCTCGAAATCGACTGGCAGGGCGCGCGCCAGGTCCGCGAACGCTTCAGCAGCACCGTCGGCATCTTCATTCTGCCGCCGTCCATCGAGGCTCTCGAATGGCGACTGCACCACCGCGGCACGGATTCCGAACAGACGATCACGCGCCGACTGCTTGGCGCAGGCGCCGAAATGTCGCATGCGCCCGAATTCGAGTACGTTATAATCAACGAAGATTTTGACACGGCGCTTTCCCAGATGCAGGCCGTGGTTGTTGCAAGCCGCCTCGCCTTCGGTCAGCAGGCCGTCCGCCACCGCGATCAGTTCGCTTCGCTCGGCATTCCGCTCTGACCCTCACGTCAAACCGCCGCTTTTCCTGTTTTTTCTATCTACCCAGCAAACAAAATGGCCCGTATTACTGTTGAAGACTGCCTGAAGAAGATCCCGAACCGCTTCCAGATGGTTCTCGTGGCTGCCTACCGCGCCCGTCATCTGACGCAGGGCTACGCCCCGAAGGTCGAAGCCAAGGACAAGCCCGCCGTCGTTGCCCTTCGTGAAATCGCCAAGGGTGAAGTCGGACTCGAAATGTTGAAGCGCGTGCCGTAAACTGTCAATTACGCATCACGCTTTCATCAGGTCAGGCACGTTTTGCCGCGAAAGCCGGCGAAACGCCTGACCTTTTTGCATTCAGGGCGGTCGCGAATGCGATGCGACGGGAGTCGAAGAAGCTCCTGCGCAGACCGAATCCCTCCTCATTTGTACGGAATCCTTGTGCTATGACAGCCGAGCAAATTCAATATCCCGACGACCTCTACGCCACAAGCGAAGACGGTAAGACGCAAACGCCTCAGCCCATTCCTGCACGCAAGTCCGTTTCCGCCGCTTCGGTTGTAAAGGCCCCCATCACGACCGTAGCGCCGGCAGCCATGCCCGAAGCCGACCTTCCGCTCTTTACGCCCAAGGCGCCGTCGGCCATTGCCACGGCCTCCTCGCTCGTCGAACTCTGCCGCCAGTACCTCTCCACGCCCGACGTCGAAAAGATCCGCGAGGCCTATCGCTACGCCGACGCTGCTCATCTCGGCCAGTTCCGCAAGTCGGGCGAGCCCTACATCACCCATCCGATTGCCGTCGCCTCCATCCTGGCCTCCTGGCGCATGGATGCTGCAACCATTCAGGCCGGCCTCATGCACGACGTTCTGGAGGATACCGGGACGAGCAAGCTGGAAATGGCTGAGAAGTTCGGCATTGAAGTCGCCGAACTTGTCGACGGCGTGAGCAAGCTCGACAAGCTTCGCTTTTCGTCCGCTGCCGCAGCTCAGGCCGAAAGCTTCCGCAAGATGCTGCTCGCCATGTCCCGAGACCTGCGCGTCATCATCGTGAAGCTTGCCGACCGCGTGCACAACATGCGCACGCTCGGCGTCATGCGCCCTGAAAAGTGCGCCCGCATTGCCAAGGAAACGCTCGACATCTACGTGCCGATCGCTCATCAGCTCGGCATGAACAACGTCTTCCGAGAACTGCAGGAGCTCAGCTTTGCAAACCGCTATCCGCTTCGCTACAAGGTTCTCTACGAGAACGTGCTTCTGATGCGCAACAACCGACGCGCCGTTCTCGAACGCATCCTGAACGAGACCAAAGCCTTCCTTCCGAAGCAGGACATCCGCGCCCGCATCATCGGTCGCGACAAGACAATCTACGGCATCTACAACAAGATGCGAGAAAATCACCAGTCCTTTTCCGATGCCCTCGACATCTACGGCTTCCGAGTCATCGTGCGCTCGGTCAACGACTGCTACCTTGCGCTCGGCGCCCTTCACCGCCTGTACAAGCCCGTTCACCGACGCTTCAAGGACTTCATCGCAATCCCGAAGCTCAACGGCTACCAAAGTCTGCATACAACCGTGATCGGTCCGTACGGCACCCCCGTCGAATTTCAGATCCGCACCGAGCAGATGCACCAGGTGGCCGAAAACGGCATCCTCACGCAGTGGATGTTCAAGAACGATTTCGACTCCAGCGACATCAAATCTCGTACTGCCGCATGGCTCCAAAGCCTGATGGAAATTCGGCGCACCAGTCTCGACAGCAACGAGTTCGTCGAGTCCATCAAGGTCGACCTCTGCCCGAACCGCCTCTACGCCTTCACGCCGAAGGGCAAGATCATCTCGCTGCCCAA
>JAXZEJ010000007.1:0-11811 GCA_037424205.1 bacterium
CGAGAATGCCTGCATGGAGGCCGAGCTCGCCCGATTTCACGGAGCGCGGGGAGATGTGAAAAGGGCCTTCGTGGACATTAAGTCGATAGCCTACGCCGTGTCCCGTGCCATGACCGAAGTCGAGCCCTTCGGCCCAAAGCGGCGCACGTGCGGCAGCGTCGAGCTGAGCTCCCGAAGTTCCGGTGGGAACAATTGCGCGGGCCAGTGCAATGTGCGCCTTGAGGACAAGCGTGACATCGCGCTTCATTTCGTTCGTGATGCGGCCGGCGGCTGTCATTCTGGTGACGTCGGTTGTGCCGGTTTCATATTGGCCGCCCGAATCGATGAGCAGAAGACCGTCCGTGATGGCCGCGGCCGTTTCGCGATGAGGGGCATAGTGAGGAAGCGCCGCGTTGCATCCGAAGGCGGAAATCGTGCCGAAGCTCAGGCCTCGGTTGTCCGGACGCTTGGCTCGTTCGGCATCAAGCATGTCCGCAACATCGGATTCGGTAAGCAAAGCGCCTTCGGCAAGGCGCTCGTCAAGCAGGGCATAGAACTCGCAGAGCGCAATGCCGTCAGAGATCATTGCGCGGCGGATGCCTTCGAGTTCAATGGTCGATTTCCGGCTCTTCATGAGGGTGACGGGCGAAAGCGCTTCGACGGGCGTGCGCTCGATCAGGTTGAAGAGCGAGGCGGGGAAGCGCTCCGGATCGATCATGAAGTCAAGGTGCCTGGAATAATCGGCGAGATCCGGGGCGAGCGCTTCGGGAGCGCGAACCATGATGCCGGCGGCTGACAGTGCGGCAAGTGTATCAGCAGTGAAGCGGCTGCTTTCCGTATAGAGGAGTGCTTCGTCGTCCGTGACGATCATGCCGGCAAGGAAGACCGGATTGAATTCGATGTCGCTTCCTCTGCAGTCTGTAAGCCAGGCAATGTCGTCAAGCGAGTAGAGGCAGAGTGCTTCGCAGGCGCGATCGCGAAGCACGGCGCGCACGCGTCCCAGCTTTTCGGAAACGCCGGATAAATCGGGCGTCAGCGCTGTGACGGCGGTTTTCGGGCGTGCCGGACGATCGTCGATCCAGATGTCGTCAAAAAGATCGGGAACAAGTTCAAGTTTCAAGCCGGCTGATTCGAGAGATCGGCGTGTGCGGCGTACGTCGGCTTCGCTCCAGAGCTCGGGGGCAAGGCCGACGCAGGCGCCGTCGGCGAGATGCGCAGAGAGCCAGGCTTCCTGTGATGGAGCATTGGGACTACCGAGCTTTACAAGCTCAAAGGGCGAGCCCTTGAGTTCGGCGGCGGCCTGTTCCCAGTAACGACTGTCGGCAAGGAGCATGGCATCGCCGGCCGTGATGCAGATGCGTGCGGCGCTTCCGGTGAAGCCTGTGAGCCATTTGATCGACTGCCAGTGGTCCGGAACGTATTCGGAGAGGTGCGGGTCGACGATTCTGCCGATCCAGGCATCGAGCCCCCGGTTTTTCATGACTTGACGAAGCTTGCCGAGTCGCTCGGCACTGGAATGATTCATGACGTTTCCTTCCTCTGTGGGTTGAAGTCCCGGATGGCCGATGAGAATGCGTGCTGCTTAGAAGAGCTTGCGAACTTGAACGGTGACGGGAAAGCCGACATGAGAGTCGCTTTCAAGGTCTTCGCCGATGTCGAGCTTCAAAATGCGCCATCCGGCGTCGCGGAGTTCGCTGAGTGTGGCTGAGACGCCGAGGTCGTGACAGGCGAAGGGAACTTCGCCTATGCGCTGAAGCACGGTAATGGGTGCCTCGGACGTACAGGTCATCAGCGAGCGGTTCGGAGCATCGAGCAGCGGGTCGTGCAGATTGCCGTCGGCATCGCGCGTCATTCGCTGAGCGGGACCGCTGATCGTGTCGCCCGTGTAGTAGGCGGTGGAACAGGCGGAAAGAAGAAGCGAGGCGGCTATGGCGGCGAGAAGGCTGCGTACAGGGAGCAAAGCGGACATTTTCTGTTGGCCGGCCATTTTATGAAGAGGCCGGACGAACTCGAACAAGATGGGTAAAACAGATCTATTTTAGAGAAAAAGCGCCGGATGTCAGAAAACATCCGGCGCTTCTGTAAGTCTATGTCGATTGGTTCAAAGGAACGGAATCAGCCTTCGCGCTTCTTGCGATAGTTCTTGCGGTTCTTGTTGAAGCCGTTCTTGAAGCCGCTCTTCTTTACGTTGCCGTTGACATTGCCGTTGACGTAGCCGCCCTGACGGTATTCGTCAGGCATGATCTGCGGCAGGCTGAGGGCTTGAGAGGACGGATGGTACGGGTCCGACGGCTCCCAATGGATGGTCTGGTCACCGCGCAGTCCGCGAAGATTCTGGCGCTTCGGCTGATAGTGAATCGAGTTGCCGAAGTTGTCCTCGTCCCATTCCTGTTCGCGCGGCTTGGGTTGAGCGGCGGGTTTCCTGGGCTTTTTCTGGAAGTGCTTCTTCTCCTGAGGCTTGGCGTCGTCATGAGGAGCCTGATCGTTCTGCGAGGGCGGAGCGGTTTCTTCCTGAGTCAGGTTCTGTCGCTCGTTGCCATCGGCACTTTGGAACCTGCGCGGCTTGCGGCGGAAGTTCTTCGAATAGCTCTTGCGCGGCTTGTCCGCAGCATTGCCTTCGACCGGAGCACCTTCCTGAGGTTTGACGGCTTCAGGGGCATATTCGGCCGGAACGCTTTGGGCTTCAGCGGGCATGACGGAAGTTTCGGCGTCGACGTCTTCCTGACGACGCTGATAGGAGCGTTTTTTGCCGTAGCGGCGATCTTTGAAGAACTTGCGCGGCTTGTCGGCTTGAGCCTGTTCGGGAGCGGAGTTGTCGATGGGAGCGGTCTGCTGTGGGGCGGCCATTTCCGCTTCGGGCGTGACGGATTCCATGGGCAGGAAATCGTCCTCACGCGGTTTGAAGGCCTTGCGTGGCTTTTTGCCGAAGCTTTTGTCGGCGCCGTCCTTCTTGAAGTCCTTCTTGTTCTTGCGGAACCCTTCCTTCCTGTCCTTGCGCTGGCCGTTCTGGCCCTTTCGCTCATAGGGCTTGCGGCGTTCTTTGCGGCTGAGTTCTTCTTCAGGGGCGTCGTCGGGCTCGGCGGTGCGGGCATAGTCCGTGCGGATCGTGAGCTTTTCACGACGCAGAAGCTGGCCGATGACGGTTCGGGGTTCGGGCAGGTTGTACGGGTTTTCTAGCGTGAGGCGCTTTTCGGCTGCAATGAGAAGCTTTTCGAAGAGCGGAAGCGTCTCGGGGGTGACGATCGCAACGAGTTCGCCTGTTCCGTCGGCTGTCCTTGAAAGGTGTTCAAGGTAGGGTTCGGGACCGCCGGAAAGGTCAGTAAGAATCATGTGGCCAACGCGGTTGTGCTCAAGCTCTCCGAGGACGGCGTGCGGCATGACCAAGTGGTCGATGCGGCCGGCAATGAACTTGAGAATGAGCGTCTCGCGAGCGGAAGCAGATTGTGCGGCGGTGGCGCGCTTGGCTGCAATGCCCGCGTCCTTGAGAAGACCGGTAATGCGAGTGCTTTCGCTGGGGGTCGAGGCCAGGAACAGAACGGGTGTCTTTTCAGCTTCCTGTGCAAGGACTTCGCTCAGCTTGTCTTCGGGAACGAGCAGCACGCGCTCCTTCGGAGCGGCTTCGCGGGGCGCCTCGTCGGGGGCGCGGCAAAAAGCCGGTGCGTGGAGCATGGCGTTGTAGGGATCTTCGGTCGACTCGATTGTGACGGGGCCGGTTACGATCAGCTGGCGGGCGGCCGAGAAGCGTTCGCAGAGCGAGGCTATGCGATCCGTATCCCCCATGACGTCGTGCCATTCGGCGCCGTCGATGAGAATCGTGCGGAAGGCTTCAGGGGCGGCAAAGCCCTTTTCAAAGGCTTTTTCTAGAACCTTGGGATTCGTCACGACAAGGTCGGGCGCGTCGGTGAAGACGGCTGTGAGGCCGGCGCCGTCGCGCACGCCCGTAGTGGCAGAGATTTTCAGGCCGGTGCCTTCGGACATGCGGGTCGCAAGTTCAAGAGCAGTTTCCTCGGCTTCGCGCGAGGCTGCAAGAATCAGCGCAGCGCTCTTGTCGCGGCGATTCTGCAGCTTCTGCAAAAGCGCGGTCACGGCGGTCATGAGGCGTGACGCACAGGGAGTGCCCGACAGACGCGTGTCGCGTTCGTTCAGGACTTCGTTGAGGGTGCTGGAGAGAAAAGGATTGGAGGATGCCCAGCTCTTGAAGGCTTCGGGCAGCCAGGACAGCACACGCTCGAAATTCGAGATTTTTTCGTCTTTTGTCATCGTTCAGGGGCAATGCACGACGACGCGGAATGCGCGGGAAAAGAAAAAGGCGCTTCATCGCGTCGAAAAAAGTGTATGCGGATCGAAATCGGATGTTCCCGCCAAAACGCCGTGGCGCGCGGGATAAGCCGCTTAGAAGGTGCAAGCCGGCGCATCTGTCGGGCGCTTCGGTCTTGCCGGTTCCGTCTCCGGATTGTGGAGAACAACGGCTTTTTGAGGATGGCAGTCAGAGGGCCATCGCGTCCGGCGGTGAAGGATTGTCGGACGACGGGATCATTTTACACGCCGAATCGTGAGAATGCATCCTTGTTGCCTGAGTACCGGTTCGCCGCTGTAAGATTGTGTTATCGACAACCTACACACGAGGGATATACCCATGCAGGAAGAATTGAAGGATCTCAAGATTGAAGAACTCGCCGAAGGCACCGGCCGCCAAGCCATGAAGGGCGATACGATCGCCGCACACTACACCGGCTGGCTTGAGGACGGCACGAAGTTCGACTCCAGCCTCGATCGCGGCGAACCGCTCGAGTTCGTTTGCGGCGTCGGCATGGTCATCAAGGGATGGGACATGGGCGTCGTCGGCATGCGCGAAGGCCAGAAGCGCCGTCTGACGATTCCGGCACATCTCGGCTATGGCGCCTACGGCGTTCCGGGCTGCATTCCACCCAATGCCACGCTCATTTTTGAAGTTGAACTCGTGAAGGTCTATTGATTCTGACGTTCGAAGCATCTTCTTAAACATGAAAGAAGCCCGCAGATGCGGGCTTTTTTCATAAGAGTGCTCGACCAGTCGACTTATTGAGCACTAAACACGGGGAAGCCTGATTTGGCCAGAAGCTCTGCCGTCTCGTAGACGGGGAGCCCCATGATGCCCGTGTAGCTGCCGGAGATGTTCGAAATGAAAATACTGGCGAGTCCCTGAATGCCGTAGCCGCCTGCCTTGTCGTAAGGTTCGCCGCTGTTGGCGTAGGCTTCGATTTCTGCGCGCGTGAGTTCGCGGAAGGTCACGGTGGAGTGCGAAATGCGGAAGTCGCAAACCGTTTCGGAGAGGCCGGCAAAGACCGCCGTGCGTACATCATGGGTGCGGCCCGAGAGCTTCTCCAGAAAACAGCAGGCTTCGTCGAAGTCGCGGGGTTTTCCGAGAATTTCATTGCCGAGGCTCACGACAGTGTCGGCGGCGACGATCGGAAGACGGACGCCGGCGAATTCGCCTGCATTTTTTATCCCTAGGCCTTCAAGGTACTTGTTGCGTGCGGTACGAAGCACGTAGTCTTCAGGCGCTTCATCGGGCAGAACGACTTCGTCGCCTTCGAAGGCCATGAGCGTGTGTGCATTGCTCGCAATGACGCGGACTTCATAGCCGAGGCGAGTCAGCAGGTCGCGGCGGCGCGGACTCTTGCTGGCGAGAAAGATTGTTTTGTTGGACATCGTTGTCAGGCTCGGTGATATGGATGACCTGCGAGGATGGACCAGGCGCGGTAGATCTGCTCGGAGAGCATGACTCGGGCGAAGGCGTGCGGAAGCGTCATCGAGGACAGTCGGATTGTCAGGTTGGCTCTGGCTTTGACTTCGGGAGCGAGACCGTCGGGGCCGCCGATGACGAAGACGGGCGTTTCGCCGTCCGCCCGCCAGTGCGAAAAGTGCTTGGCGAGTTCCATCGTTGTGAGGTCGACGCCGTGCTCATCGAGAACGACGACGAAGTCGTCAGGCTCGATGGAGGCAAGAATGCGCTCGGCTTCGGCTGCCATGAGGCGCGCGGGCGTTTGGCCCGCACGCGGCTCGGTGCGGATTTCCTTCAATTCGACCCTGAAGTCGCGGGGAAAGCGCGAGAGATAGTCGGCGACGGCCATTTGCGCCCATTCGGTGATGCGCTGGCCGACGGCTACGATGCGGGTCTGCATGGCTTATTCGAGGTCTTCGGGCATGTGGCCGGGACGGTGCGGCATCAGACGTGAGGCGCACTCTTCATTGGCCTTCATGAAGACTTCCTTGCCGCCCCAGATTTCCTCGAGGTTGTAGTAGTCGCGAACGTTGGGCTGCAGGCAGTGGCAGACGACGGGGCCGAGGTCGACGAGGACCCATTCGCCCGTTTCCTGGCCTTCCATGCCGAGAACGTCGCCGCCAGCCTGCTTGACTTCGTGCGAGACGGAGTAGGCGAGGGCACGGGTCTGGCGGTTGGAGGTGCCGGAAGCGATGACGACGCGTTCAAACTGGTCGGTGAGGCCTGAGGTGTTGAAGACCTTGATGTCCTTGGCCTTGACGTCTTCAAGGGCGTTGACGACGAGCTGGGTGAGTTCTTCGATGTTCATTTTTCGTATAAAGGTTAGTGGCGCGCAGGCTGATAAAGACCGTGCGATCGGATATAGGAGGCAACGCCGGGATCGAGCCAGCCGTCAAGAGACATCATGGCTCGGGCAAAGGGTTCTCTGGCTAGTGTACGACGGATGGCGGTGGCGCTTGCACAGTGAGGTGCCATCTCAAAGCATGCAATCCGGCCCGAAGGCGAGAAGACGAGCTTGCGCGCCTCGATCATGCGGGGCGCAGCCCAGAGAGCCTGGCTTTCGGGAAGGGCGGATTCGCGCACGCCATCACGGGCGCAATAAGCGATGTGCACGTAGTCGGTGAGCGACTGCCAGTCCTTCCATGTGGAAAGGTTGAACCACTGATCGCTGCCGAGGATGAGGACCAGAGGCATGTCCGGACCGACTTCCTCGCGAAGCTTGCGAACCGTGTCGATGGTGTAGGTCGCGCCGGTTCGGCAGAGTTCCGACGTGTTGATGCGGCATTGAGGCTCGTATTCTACTGCAATGCGCAGCATGTTCAAGCGGTGGATGCCGGGGGAAATGCGACTTTTCTGCCAGGGTTCGCCAGCGGGCATGAGATCAACACGAACAAGCGGGACGGCGGCAAGCGCAGCTCTTGCAAGGCAAATGTGGCCGGCATGGACGGGGTCGAAGGTGCCGCCGAGAATGCCGAGCCCGCGACGCAAGGAATAGAGCGCAAGATTGTCGGTCATGTATGTATCAGAGGTTGGTTACCTGGGATGAGAAGGATTTGTCGACACGGCCTTCGTCATCATAATGAACGGCGAGCCAGTTGAGCTCAAGCTCCTGCAGTCCCCTCTTGTTGCGAAGGAAGCGTTGGCTGAACCAATAGTGCCAGCCTGCCTCGTCAGTATGAGAGGCGCGGCCGAGAAGCTCGTTGACAAGTGCGGATTCCATGCCGAGGCCGATGCGGCCGATTTGAACGGGCATATGTTGGGCGTCAAGTCTTCGGCAGAATTCCGGCACGTCGCGATCGCCAGCCCACTCGAGCTGGACTTCGGTCACGAAGCTGCTGTCGGTGGCGATGAACCAGGCAAGCATGGGCTTGCCGTGAGATGTTCCGGTGAGGCAGATCGTGTCTCGTCGAAAGTCCCCCTCACCTTCAGAAAGCCGAGTGGCTCCCGTCATTTCGGCAAGGTCCTTCAGCTTAGTGCTTTCGAGCACAATGCGGGGCTTGCCGATGCGGGCGTCTTGACCGAGCGGTGTCGTCAGGGTGGCAGGTGCATCAAGCAGGCCCGTCGGATAGGCGAACGGACCGGTGATTTCCTCAGCCTGAGAGCCGCCGGCTAAAGCGAACGGAAGCAGGACGCCAGCCACGCGAAGCGGGAATTTTGAGAGTGAGGCAAGAATCATCTGTCTGGCAGTTTTGAGCGGTATTTGACGGTTGAGAGACTGAAGCGCCTCTCTTCGAGTGTTTCAGTATAGCCCGCTTGTTTCTGACGGTCATGCCCAAAGGAAGGGACCGAGCTGATGAGAAGAAAAAAGCCGCCTTCCTTTTGGAAAAGCGGCTTATTCAGGCCGAAAGACCGGAGGCTATCAGCGGTTGAGAGCGCGGAAGCCGATGTCGGAGCGCATCTGCATGCCGTCGAACTTCACCTGACGCGCAGCGGCGTAGGCGGACTTCTGAGCGGCTGCGATGGATTCGCCGAGACCGACAACGCAGAGAACGCGGCCGCCGGAGACGACCGTGAGGCCTTCTTCGTTGAGTTTCGTGCCGGCGTGGAAGACCATCTGTTCGGCGGTGTTTTCCGGAAGTTCTTCAATGACGGCGCCCTTTTCAGGATTGGCCGGGTAGCCGCGGGCGGCGCAGACGACGCCGAGAGCGGTGCGGCGATCCCATTCGACTTCGACGCTGTCAAGCTTGCCGTCGATGCCGGCTTCGATGATTTCGGAGAAGTCGCTCTTGACGCGCATCATGATCGGCTGCGTTTCCGGATCGCCGAAGCGGCAGTTGAATTCAAGGGTACGCACCACGGGCTTGCCGTCGGCGTCATGAGAGATCATGAGGCCGGCATAAAGGAAGCCGGTGTAGCGGATGCCGTCGGCGGCCATGCCCTGAACGGTCGGGCGGATGATTTCACGCATGACCTGAGCGTGAATGTCGGGAGTGACGACCGGGGCCGGGGAGTAGGCGCCCATGCCGCCCGTGTTGGGACCCTGGTCGGCGTCGAGAAGTCGCTTGTGGTCCTGAGAGGTGGCCATCGGAAGAATGTTTTCGCCGTCGACCATCACGATGAAGGAGGCTTCTTCGCCGTCGAGGAAGTCTTCGATCACGACGCGGGCGCCGGCGTTGCCGAAGGTGTGGCCTTCAAGCATCATGTCGATGGCGTCATGGGCTTCCTGTTCGGACATGGCAACGACGACGCCCTTGCCGGCGGCGAGGCCGTCGGCCTTGACGACGATCGGAGCGCCCTTGCGGCGGACATAAGCGTGGGCGGCTTCGGGATCCGTGAAGGATTCATAGTCGGCCGTCGGAATGTTATGACGCTTCATGAAGGCCTTGGCGAAGTCCTTGGAGCTTTCGAGCTGAGCAGCGGCCTGCGTCGGCCCGAAGATGCGCAGACCGGCGGCGCGGAACTGGTCAACGATGCCGGCGGCAAGCGGAGCCTCGGGACCCACGACCGTGAAGGCGATGTCGTTGTTCTTAACGAATTCGATCAGCTTGTCGATGGCGGTGATCGGAAGGTTTTCAAGACGAGGCGTCAGGGCAGTGCCCGCATTGCCGGGGGCCACGAAAACTTTGGTCACGCGATCGCTCTGAGCGAGGCGCCAGGCGAGGGCGTGTTCACGGCCGCCATTGCCAACAACGAGAAGGTTCATTTTGATGGTCTCTTAGTAACGGACCGGCGCAGGGCGCCGGAGTTGTGGGAGAGAGCTCCCGGAAGGTGAAATTCTGACTTGCTCCGGCATTGCCGAAGCCCCCAAGGGGAACATCCTATTGTACTGCCCGCATGGGGGTGCTGTCCCTTGTGCAGGTAGGTAAAAGGAAAGCCCGTTCACTTTAATGAAC
The DNA here is from genome assembly GCA_037424205.1 of bacterium. GTDB lineage: Bacteria > Pseudomonadota > Gammaproteobacteria > Burkholderiales > Burkholderiaceae_F > Sutterella. Next base: position 9,577 of record JAXZEJ010000007.1, read on the forward strand.
GGGCTTCACGCGAAAAAGCATCCGCTTATTCTTCGTCTTCGAAATCGGCGGACGTGTAGACCTGCTGAACGTCATCGAGGTCTTCGAGGGCGTCGATCATCTTCTGCATCTTTTCAGCATCGGCGCCGGAGAGCTTGACTTCGTTGAGAGCCTTGTACGTGATTTCGCACACGACCGGTTCGATGCCGGCGGCTTCGAAGGCCTTGGAGACGGCGTCGAAGGCGGACGGATCGCACGTGACTTCAATGGAGCCGTCTTCGTCGGAGAGAACGTCGTCAGCGCCGGCTTCGAGAGCGATTTCCATCACGGCGTCTTCAGTCGTCACGCCCGGGGCGAAGATGAACTCGCCGATGTGCTTGAACATGAAGGACACGGAGCCTTCCGTGCCGAGATTGCCGCCGTGCTTCGTAAGAGCGTGGCGGACATCGGCAACGGTGCGGACGCGGTTGTCGGTCGTGCAGTCGATGATGAGGGCGGCGCCGCCGACACCGTAGCCTTCATAGCGGACTTCTTCGTAGGAGACGCCCGGGAGCTGGCCAGTGCCCTTGAGGATGGCGTTGGAGATGGTGTCCTTGGGCACGTTGCCGGAACGAGCCTTGATCAAGGCGAGACGGAGGCGGGAATTGGTGTCCGGGTCGCCGCCGCCCATGCGGGCGGCCACGATGATTTCACGAACCAGCTTCGTCCAGAGGTTGGAGCGCTTGGCGTCCTGACGGCCCTTGCGATGCTGGATGTTGGCCCACTTGGAATGACCTGACATGATAGTCCTTTCGATTATGCATTGAACGGCCGGGCAATCCGTGCCAAAGAGGCATCCATGGATCGTTGCCGCGCGCCGGTGTTCTTAGGAATACGAGTCCGCCAGTCGGCGCTCTCTGTGCTGAGTGCATGGCCGGAGCGGATGAGGCCGTATAGTTTAAAACAAAAAAGGCCGGACCGCGAGAAGCGGACCGGCCTTTCAGTCATTTGCCTGTCTGAATTACTTCAGGATCTTGGAAATGGCGCTGGCCCAAACGGCGAGGCCCTTGTCGAGAGCCTTTTCGTCGATGTCAAACTTGGCCGTGTGGTGGCCGGACGGACGGTCGGCGCCGAGTACGAAGAACGCAGCCTTGCCGCCGTGCGCCTGAACGCGACGGGCGAGAATGGTGGCGTCTTCGGAACCGCCGAAGTTCATCGGATCCTTGCGGGCGGTCATGCCTTCGACGGATTCAACAGCTTCCGTGAGAACCTGAACGAGTTCGGGGTCGTTGGTGAGGTCAACGGCTTCGCCCATCTTTTCGATGGTGTATTCGCAGTTCTGGCTCAGAGCGCAGCCCTTGATGATGTTGACGGCAGAGTCATACATGTACTGATTGATTTCGCCGGTTTCACCGCGGACTTCCATCTTCATGACGGCGTGCGTCGGGATGACGTTGCGGCCTTCGCCGGCAACAAGCTGGCCCACGTTGATGCGGGTCATGCCGCCGCCGTGGCGGGCAATGCCGAGAAGCTGGACGAAGGCGTTGCAGGCGGCGGCCATGGCATTGTGGCCGGCGTTGGGTTCGACGCCGGCATGAGCCGGACGGCCCGTGTAGGTGACGTCGAGCTTCGTCGTGCAGAGGAAGCCGTAGGGGTTGACGGAGACTTCGCCGGACTTGCACATCATGGCGATGTGGGAGCTGAGGAAGTAGTCGGCGTCGTCGAGGATGCCGGAGGCGGCCATGCCGGCGGCGCCGCGAACGCCTTCTTCAGCCGGCTGGAAGAGGATCTTGATCTTGCCGTTCATCTTTTCGATGTTGTCGGCAAACCAGTGGGCGACGGCGAGACCGGTGGATGTGTGGGCGTCGTGGCCGCAGGCGTGCATCAGGCCCGGGCGCTTGGAGATGAAGCCTTCATGAGCCGGAATATGGTCGTCGTCCGTAGATTCCGTGACGGGAACGCAGTCGATGTCGAAGCGGATGGCAAGCGTGGGGCCGGGACGGCCGGTGTCCATAACGCCGACGCAGCCCGTCAGCCCGTCCATTTCTGCGAGAAGTTCTTCGCTGACGCCGTTTTCACGAGCGAGCTTGAGACCGGCTTCGACGACCTTGAGGTTGCGGCCGAGGCAGTTGTCGGGATTGATGACATTCTTGCCGAGAAGGACTTCGTAGCCGTATTCGCGCAGCTTGCCGACGATGAAGGCCGTCGTAGTGAATTCACTCCAGCCTTCTTCAGGCATCGTATGGAGGTGGCGGCGGATTTCGATCAGCTGGTCAT
>JAXZEJ010000008.1:0-3414 GCA_037424205.1 bacterium
AAAAAGCCGATCTGCAATCAGGTCGGCTTTTTCATTTCGTGCAAAATGCAGGTTAAAGCCTTTTCGGAAACTTCTCGTTGCAAGACTGAGAAGCCTCCGAAAAGGGGGCGGCAATGGTGAAGTTGCCGCCCGCCAAGGAGTTAGCCTAACTCCCTTGTTTCAACTTTGATTATTAGAAGTTGAAACGAACGTTGGCCATCACGCCGTGAGAGGTGATGTCGCCATCATAAGCGCCCGTGTAGGAAACGCCCATGGTGGTCGTCTTGCCGAGCTGGGCTTCAACGCCAAGGCCGACAGCAGCCATGTCGCTAAGCTCCCCACCCTTAAGGTGAGCCACGCCGGAGCCGGCGAGGTTCAACGCAGCTTCGGCTTCGGTATCGCCGAAGAAGTGGTTCCAGGCAACATCGGCCTTCACAACCATCTTGGCTTCGCCAACGGCGAAGGGTACGGAGCCGCGAACGCCGAGAGTCGTCACCTGAACGTCCTGGTCGGCCATCTTGGTGTTGAACGTCATGGCACCAGCCTGTTCGGCGTAGCCATCGGATTCAGCGTGGATCCAGCTGAAGCCTGCATACGGTTCGACGTTGTAGGCAGCTGTGTTGAAGCCCTTGTAAGCGACTTCCCCATAGACCTGCATCTGATCGGTCTGATCGCTAAAAGCGTTCATGCCAAACTGGCCCGCGGCCTGAATGCCATGCATGATATCGGCATCGAGGTGGCTGAAGACAAGGCCGTAGGTACCCACAAAGTCATTCACCGTAGTAACGCCGTAGGCACCGACGTGAATGTCGTCGCTCTTGACCTTGTTGCCTTCAGCCTTGTTTTCCGTCTTACCAGCGCCGAAGAAGACACCAATCTTCGTAGCAGAGCAAACGTCGACCTCACCGCCGACGAGGCCGGCGTAGAAGTTGCTGTCCATGTCGGACATACCGTAGTCAAGCGTAGATTTAACGCCAACGCCAGTCGCCCACAAGCGGGCCTTTCCATCGGCCATTTCTGCCTGGCGACCTTCACCGATGCCGGACGCCTGATCCTTGACAGCACGAACAAGCGTCATGCCATTTGTGATGCCGGCATTGCGCGTATTGAGAAGGAAGTCGTCTCCAAGCGTGTTGTAGGTCTTGGTGAGATCACCCTTGGAGCTACTAAGGAGAGCGTCGTAGAGGACGCCAGAGCCAGCAACTTCAAGAGCATCGGCGATGGCGTGACCGTTACCGTTCTGAGCGTAAGTGGCGAAAGAAGCTTTTTCATCGCGAGAGAGCGTGCCAGTAAGCTTATTGCCATCAACAGTCAGTTCGGTCTTGAAGAAGGCATAGTCGGGCTTGGCGACGATGCCTTCGAGCCCCGTCACGGAGGAAACCGTGACCGTACCGGTCTGGGCGGTGCCGTTGTAGGCGTTCTTAAGAATGTCAGCATCGGCGGAGCCGACCGTGAAGCCTGCACCCTGTGCAAAGGAAAGATTGCCCATCGCAACGTTCTGGCCAGCGGCGATCATAAGCGTGCCGCCTTCATTGACAACGACGTCAACGGAATGAGCCGGAGTACCAACCTTCGTCGTCGAGTTGGCGAAGTGTTCGCCCGTCATCGTGAACTGGTCGTTGTACTTTTCGAGCAAACCAAATGTGCCGCCATTGACTACAACCTTGCCGTTGCCAGTCGCCTTGCCGTCCGTGCCAGTAACACCAAAGGACTGAGCAAAACCAAGAAGCGTGCCGCCCTCGACGGTCGTGCCGCCGCGGTACGTGTTGTTGCCCGTCATGACGAGCGTGCCTTCACCGGACTTGACGAAAGAGCCGTCATAGAGACCATTTGCAATCTTGTCGCGAATGGTCTTGGCGCGCTTCTGATAATACTCCATGCGCCACTTCTTGGCTTCTTCAAGCGTGATGTTCTTATCGGCGATGCCGGCAAGGTCGTAGTTATGTTCCTTGCCATCCTTGTTGGCAGAACCGGTGCTGGTGTTGGTCAGCTTGTAGTCCTTAGGATCGTTGGAAACAACGATTTCACCGTCGATGGTGCCGTCCTTCGTGACAGACTTGAGCCAGGCAATGTCTTCACGGGCGCGCTGATCAAGAGCAATCTGAGAGATGTTATTGGTCCAGACGTCGAGCGCGCTGTTGAGGTTGTAATCAAAGGCACCGGACAGCTGGCCAAGACCGTGCATGCCCTTGTCAAGGTCGGGAACACCCCAGCCCATACGGTCGGAGACTTCGCCTTCAAGCGGAGTGGAACCATCAACGTTTGCCCAGCCCTTCATGTCGGAGCCGTCGGAATTCTTATGGTTGGCCGTTGTGAGAAGGACTTCGCGAACCTGAACGGCGGTCATGTCCTGATAACGAGAGGCGAGAACGCCGAATGCACCGGAGACAAACGGAGCTGCCATGGAAGTGCCGCTGTAGCTGCCATAGACATTATCGCCCTTGATGTTGGCGGTATTGCCGTTCATGCCCGGGCCCGAGAGGGTCCAGTACTTGGCATACCCGGCTTCGTTGAAGTTGTCCTTCAGCTGATAGTTGTACGGGTCGGAGTACTGGTTGTTCTGCCAGAGACCGGCAATTGCAATCCACTGAGCTTCAGCTTCCGTATTGAAGTACGGATAGAGGGCGCGATGGTAGGGATTGGCTCTGTCGTTGTTACCATTGGTGAAAACCTGAATGACATCCTTGTCCTTGACGGCTTCCCAAGCTGCATCGACGAAGCTCGGTCCTTCCTTGTACTGACGCTTAAAGAGGAAGTATTCGTATTCGATGTCCTTCGTCGTAGTCAGTTCGGGACCGCTGTGGTAATAGTCGAGAATGTTGCCCTTTTCATCTACCTGCTTCAGATTCGTGCCGAAGGAGTTGTTGATAATCTTGACACCGGAGTTGACGAGTGCGTCATAGCCGGCCTTAAAGAATCCGTAATCGGGGAAGGGGCCGTAGTTGGTGTCGTCAGTGCCACCGGTGTTGGCAGAATAGAATTCGGAGCCCCATGCAACGCCGTGCATACCCACGCCGTCGCGATTGCCTGCGTAAACGCCTGCACAACCAGTGCCGTGGTTGTCGTTGTATTCGGGATTATAGGAACCGTCAATGGTGAACTTGTCGCCTTTGTTGTACTTGCCAGTGTCTTTGGGATTGCTGCCGTAGGCATACTGCGGATAACGTTCGCCGTCCTGCGAGTATTCGCCGGAAGCCGTAACAACGTGCCAACGATCGCCGGAGAGTTCCTTATGGGTGACGCGTATGCCGGAGTCCATCATGCCGACCTTGACGCCCTGACCGTGGTAGCCAAGGGCATAGGCATGAGAGGCGTTGAAAGCATGAAGGCCCCAGTTCTTGGAGTATTCCTGAGTTTCCCAGGACTTCTGAGCTGTTGCAAGCCCAAAATCTCGGATTTTCGAGCTGTAGAACGTAGTCGAGAGCCGCTGAAATC
>JAXZEJ010000009.1:0-8156 GCA_037424205.1 bacterium
AACGAGGTGCTCGGCATTCTGACGGAGGATGGAGAGTCTGCCTCCGCCATGCTTTCTTCGGCACATGCAAAGCTTTCGTCTTTGAGCCGCTATGATGAGAAGCTTGCGGCGGTTGCAGAAACGCTTTCTACCGGCATGGATCTCATTGAAGAGACCGCTCGTGACGCAGCACGCTATCTGGATCGCGCCGATTTGGATGGAGAGCGCTTTGCAGAGGTCGACCGGCGTGTTTCTCACTATTACGAACTGGCTCGAAAGTTTCGTTCGGAGCCTGAGAGCCTCCATGAGCTGCTGGAGAATAGCCGCTTGGAACTCAAGGCGCTGACCGGTGCCAAGGATGTGGAGGCTTTGAAAAAGGCGGAGTCGAAGGCCGCTCGAAATTATGAAGCGGTTGCGGCCAAGCTGTCCGAAGCTCGCCGCCGCGGCGCTCTCGTGTTGAGCGAAGCCGTGACTGCACAGATGCAGCGGCTGGCGATGAAGGGAGCGCGTCTTGAAATCGCGCTTGTGACTCAGGCGGCCAGCGCGACCGGGTCAGAGCATTGTGAGTTTCTTATCGCCGGGCATGCCGGCGTGCAGACGAGACCCTTGATCAAGGTGGCCTCGGGTGGCGAACTTGCCCGCATCAGTCTGGCAATTGCCGTCATTACGGCCTCAGCAATGCCTGTGCCGACTCTTATCTTCGACGAAGTTGACAGTGGCATCGGTGGAGCAACTGCCGAGGTAGTCGGCCAGCTTTTGCATAAGCTTGGTGAAAACCGTCAGGTGCTTTGTGTGACGCATCTGCCTCAGGTGGCTGCCTGCGGCGACAATCACTGGCGTGTTGAAAAGCGGTTTACGGGCGAGACGACTTATAGCAATCTGCGCGTTCTGTCGGCACAGGAACGCGTGGAGGAGGTCGCACGCATGCTTGCGGGCATTTCTATTTCAGACAATACGCGTGCCGTGGCACAGGAAATGCTGACGGCAGGGACAGCCTCGTCGGATACTGCAGGGAGTGAGTGATGGACGGTGATGAAAAAAAGACAGTTCCGGTTTCGCTAGTTGTCATTGTTAAGAATTCGGAATCAATCCTGAGGCGTTGTCTTGCCAGCGCAAAATTCGTAGATGAAATTGTAGTTGTCGATTCTGGCAGTACGGACGGAACCGTAGCGGTTGCTCAAGCGTGCGGCGCGCGTGTTATGCATCAGGACTGGCTGGGGTTTGGACCTCAAAAGCGGTTTGCCGTTGCCCAGGCTCGAAATGATTGGGTGTTGTGTCTTGATGCTGACGAGTATCTCTCAGACAAGCTCAATGCCGAAATGACGAAGCTTTTTCAAAGTGAACCAACACACAAGGCATATCGATTCGCAAGATGCAATCGATTCTTGGGGCGCTTTCTAAGGCACGGTGAAGGCTATCCGGATTGGTCCCTGCGTCTGTTTAACAGAAAGTTTGCCAATTGGAGCAGTGATCTGGTTCATGAAAAAGTTGAAGCGGTTGAAGGACCGCTTGATGCCGGCACGATTCCGGGGGATCTGATGCATGAATCCTGTGAAAGCGTTGCCCGTTATATTGAGAAGCAGAACAGCTATACAACTCTACAGGCGAACAAAATGCTGGCTTCGGGACAGTCTGTGGCCAAAGCTAAGATTCTGATTAGTCCGATTGTCAGATTTATCAAGTACTACTTCGTCAGGTTGGGATTTTTGGACGGATTTCCAGGGTTCGTGCATATCGCGATCGGTTGCTTCACGGTGTTTCTGAAGTACGTGAAAGCCTGTTTTGAAAAGTGAGTATTAAATGAAGACAGAAAACAAGTTGGCAACGTATGTTATTAATCTAAAGCGTTCAACTGATCGAATGGAGAGCATGGATAAGGCTCTCAGGGAAATGTCCATTCGATACGAACGAATTGAGGCCGTAGATGCCAAGACGTTGTCAACGGCATTTCTAGAGAGAAATGCAACCCCGAGTGCGGAGTATCCATACAAACTCAAGAATGGCGAGATAGCTTGTTTTGCCAGTCATTTGAAAAGCTGGCAGACCTTCTTGGAATCGGATGCTGAGTGGGCCCTGATTTTTGAGGATCATTGTGTTTTTTCTTCTAGGGCGGCTCGTTTTTTGTCTTCTGTTGACTGGATTCCTTCTGGGTGTGAACTCGTTCAGTTGATCTATTCCAAGAATGCCTCTTTCTATGATGAGAAATTAGAGGTTCTTGACGGGAATGGCGTTGTCAGGTTGGCGTGTTCCTCGCCAATTGGCTCGTCAGCGTATTTGATTTCAAGAAAGGCGGCTGAGAAGGCCGTAAAGTCGGCGGGAAAATTTAAGTCGCCGGTTGACAATTACCTATTCGGACCTTGGTCGGATTATTCGGGAAAAATCCGTGCGTGGAGACTTGTCGAGCCGGTTGTAAGGCGAAACGACAAAACCCCCACGACTATTCCGGGCAGGAATGAGGCGAGAAAAGTATGTGTTAAACAACGTTTGAATTTGGGAAGAATTGTCAAAAAGATTCTTATGAAATGTCGTCGCGTTGTTTTACCCAAGATTTATCAGGTCTGGATTCCGTAAGCCGGTAGAGACCGAATTAGAGCGCAAGAGAGGTTCGAATTGCCTCAATAACCCGTTCGATGGAAGGCCATCCGTCGATGCTGTTGCCGAGACAAACGGCCTTTTGGTTCCATGGGCGGGTTCTTGCCGGATCAGTCACGCCAAGGAGTGTGATTTGATTGGCGCTTACAGCAGCGGCAACATGGCTGATGCCAGAGTCGTTGGCAATTACAATGCGGGCTCGTTTGGCCAGGGCTGCGTAGTTGCCAAGAGTGGTGGGCGGCAAGATCATGGCATCCGGGCAGGCGGCGCGGTTGGCTTCCTCTTCACGAACGGATGGGAAGACGATGGGCTCGATGCCCATGTCGCGAAGCGGCTTGCAGAGCTCGTTGAAGTGCTTCCACTGCTTTTCCTTGCCGTGGTGAAGACCGCGGGCAATGGGGGCAAGCAGGGCGAAGTTTTCGGGGATGCCGTGCTCGGCCATTAAGTTGCGGGCTGCAGCTTCGTGACGTGCCAGAAGCTTCATGCCCAATTCTTCAGGAACATTGTCCCAGGCAGGCGTACCGCCCCAAGCCTTGATGGCGCCGTGTGCAAGACGGAAAAAGCGTTCGACTTCGTGCATGGGACCGGGTTCGGGAACAATCTTGTCCAGAAGAAAGCGTCTGAAGTCCGTCGGGAAGCCCGCATTGCGCACGCGGCCGATGGAAAAAAGCAGGGCGGAGCTGAAGGAATTCGGGAAAAGCAATCCCAGAGGGCGCGGTCCCAAATGGTCGCTGATGTAGCGGATGCGATTCAGGTCTTCCGAGACATGTCCTTCAATAGGGTCGAATCGCCAGCCCATGCCGGACATCAGATCCTCCGCCCATCGCTTGCCCGTCAGCATGGGGGTGAAGCCGCTGGCCTCCAAAAGGCGCAGGGCGGGAAGAGTCATGCAGCAGTCGCCGACATGATTGGGCAGACGGCAGAGAACGTTAGGCATTTGCGTAAAACCCGTATTGAGAAAATACAATGAGCGTAGTTATTGTATATGTTCAGCCTGTATGATGAGATTCCCGTGCAGCGTTCTACAATGACGGATCGTCGATGAGGTTCGGGATGTCGCCGGTAGCAGTTGTGAGCCTTCCCTCGGCAGAGGCTTTTTCCCTTTTTCAGAATTCGCAGTAAAAAATGGCAGTCAGTGTTTTCGACATGTTCAAGGTGGGCATCGGCCCTTCGTCTTCACACACGGTTGGACCGATGCGTGCGGGGCATGCATTTGTCAAGTTGATCAGGGATCGAGGCATTCTTGAGCAGGCTACATCGCTCAAGATTGAGTTGATGGGAAGTCTTGCGGCTACCGGCAAGGGACATGGCACGGACACGGCGGCTCAGCTGGGCCTTCTTGGCCGAAGTCCGGAAACCATGGATCCTGACGAAGTGCCTGTTCTTATTCAAGAGGTCCGCGCTTCTCATCAGCTGAAGCTCGACGGCGTGCATCCTGTGGCTTTTGATCCGGATGTCGACATTGCCTTTCATGCCGACAAGGTTCCGGCTTTTCATACCAATGCCATGGAGTTTTCCTTGTTCGCCGGTGAGGCGTTGCTTTATCGTCGCCGCTACTATTCCGTTGGCGGCGGCTTCATTGTGGCCGCTCGCGAGGAAGATCCCGAACAGCCCGTGACGCCCAAGGTGTTTCAGGGCGTGAAGGCGAAGCCTTTTCCTTACCGTACGGGCAACGAACTGATGAAGCTCGCCCGCGACAATAATCTGACGATTGCCGAAATGGTTTTCCGCAACGAATGTGTCGATCTTTCACCGGTGGAGGTTGAGCAAAGGCTTGATGCCGTTTGGGGGGTGATGCATGCGGCCGTCGAGCGCGGCATGCGCCAGACTGAGGTTCTGCCCGGCCCCTTCAAGATTGCTCGCCGTGCAAATGCCCTGATGCGGGATGTGATGCAGCGCACCGATGATCCGCTTGCCGTTCTTGACTGGGTGAACGTATACGCCATGGCTGTGGCTGAGGAAAATGCTGCCGGCGGCCGTGTTGTGACAGCGCCGACAAACGGCGCGGCCGGCGTCATTCCGGCTGTGATTGAATATTACCTGCGCCATATTTCGGGCAGCACTCAGGAAGGTGTGCGTACCTTCCTGCTGACGGCTGGTGCCGTCGGTATGCTCTACAAGGAAAATGCATCCATTTCCGGTGCCGAAGTAGGCTGTCAGGGCGAGGTCGGCGTGGCCTGCTCCATGGCGGCGGCCGGTCTTGCGGCAGTTTGTGGCGGGACGGTCGAGCAAATTGAAAACGCGGCTGAAATCGGCATGGAGCACAATCTCGGGCTCACCTGCGACCCGGTGGCCGGCCAGGTTCAGATTCCCTGCATCGAGCGAAACGCCATTGCTGCCGTCAAGGCCATTAATGCGGCCCGCATGGCGCTTCGCGGCAACGGTTCGCACTACATAAGCCTCGATCAGGTGATTCACACCATGATGGCGACCGGCCGCGACATGCAGAGCAAGTACAAGGAAACCAGTCTGGGTGGTTTGGCCGTTTCGATCGTTGAGTGCTGATGCTCGACTAGAGGGGACTCAAGGGACGAAATGCCATGCTGATGGGCGTTTTGTTTGGAATTGCCGCGTGCCTGATCTGGGGCAGCGTTTATGTTGCCCCTCTGATTCTGCCGGATTACAGTCCGGCACTCATTGCGATGGTGCGGTATCTGGTGTTCGGCGTGTTGTCCGTCGGGCTTGCCGTGCCGGCCTGGAGGGAGCTGAAGTCCTATACGGCGGCGGATTGGCACAGAGCACTGGCGCTGGGTGTTGTTGGAAACATCTTTTACTACTGGCTGCTTGCCGAAGCCTGTCAGCGTGCGGGAGCGCCGATTGCCGGGGCCTTTACGGCAATGATCCCCATCATGGTGGCCGTCATCGGAAACATGCGAGCCGGGAAGGATGCGGTGCCTTGGCGGCGCATCGTGCCGCCGCTGTGTCTGGTCTTTGCCGGCATGGTTTGTCTCAACTGGACGGAGTTTGCCTATCTGGTGGGCGATGGTCGTGTAAGCTCGGGCAATTTCTGGCTTGGCGTTGCGTTCGCATTTGTATCCATGTTCGTCTGGACCTGGTATCCCCTCAGCAATGCGGAATGGCTGCTGTCTCATCCGGGCAAGTCCCCGAAGACCTGGTCGACGGCGCAGGGGCTGGCGCTTCTGCCCTGCGCGGTCGTAGGGATGGCTTTTTTTGCCTATACCGGGACGCCGGCTGAAATATTCGGACCAACTCCGGCGCTTTTCATCGGAATGGCGATTTTTTTAGGTCTTTGCGCCTCCTGGCTCGGCATTGTGTTGTGGAGCCTGATGAGTCAGAGGTTGCCGCCCGCACTTGGCGGCCAGATGATCATTTTCGAGACAATCTTTGCCGTGACTTATGCGCACATGTGGCGCAGCAAATGGCCGACGCCGCTCATGCTGATCGGCATTGCCCTGCTGCTGATGGGCGTAGTTGCCTCGCTAAAGGTTTTCAGAAAACCGAGACGGCATGATCCAGATACCATTGAACGGTAGTGCGAAGTCCTTCGTCAAAGGATATTTGAGGCTCCCATCCAAGCGTTCGGCGCAGACGTCCGGCGTCAAGCGCGTAGCGCCGGTCGTGTCCCGGACGGTCGTGGACATGAACAATGGCATCCGCATGAGGGCGTCCGTCGGCACGCGGAGCCAGCTTGTCAAGGGCTGACATGGCGGACTTCAGAAAATCCAGGTTGTTCATTTCGTTGGATGCGCCGACGTTGAAGATGTCGCCTGGTGCGGATTTTTCCAGAATCATGCGAAGTGCACGGCAGAAGTCGTGCACGTGAATCCAGTCACGGATCTGCTGCCCGTCGCCGTATACGGGCAGTGTTTTGCCGGCAAGGGCTCTTGTCAGCATGAAGGGGAGAAGCTTTTCCGGATACTGGCGTGGGCCGTAGTTGTTGGTGCAGCGCACCGTTACGACGGGCAGGCCGTAGGTTCTGAAATAGGCGCGCCCAAACTGGTCGGCCGCGGCCTTGCTGGCTGAATAGGGACTGCTGGGATCGAAGGGCGTGGCTTCGGTATTGGGCGGCGTGTCCGCCGTCATGGAGCCGTAAACCTCGTCGGTGGAGATGTTGATGAAGCGAAACGCCGCCTTCTCTTCCTCGTCAAGCGTCAGCCAGTAGCGATAGGCAACGCCGAGCAGGACGGTCGTGCCTTTGACGTTCGTGTCGACGAATATCAGAGGCCCGGAAATCGAGCGGTCGACGTGGCTTTCTGCGGCAAAGTGAACGACGGCGCGCGGACGGAAGCGGTCGAAGAGGTCGGCCACCATCGCTTCGTCCAGAATGTTTCCTTCGACAAAGCGATGACGCGGATCATGTTCGACGTCGAGCAGGTTGGATTTGTTCCCCGCATACGTCAGTGCGTCGAGCGTCAGAATGCTTTCGTCGTGGGACTTGAACCATTCCGTGATGAAGTTTGAGCCGATGAAGCCAGCTCCGCCTGTGACCAACAACATGTGTGAAAAACCGTGATTAGAGCGCCGACTTTCAAAGCGGGCGCGGCAAACCCACTACAATGTGAAGCAGTCAATTTTGAGCGCAATGTCGCAGGCAGGCAAGGAGCCGCCATCGTGGAACATATTCTTATCAACTGCACGCCCCGTGAAGTGCGTGTCGCCATTGTAGTGGATGGCGTTCTTCAGGATCTCTTCATCGAGCGCGACTGTGCGCGCGGTCTCGTTGGAAATGTTTATCTAGGCAAGGTTGTGCGCGTGCTTCCGGGCATGCAGAGCGCCTTCGTTGATGTGGGCCTTGAGCGCACGGCCTTCCTTCATGTGGCGGATATCGCTGAAGCGCACCGGGAAGGTGAAAAGCCTGCGCCCATCGAGACGATTATTCATGAAGGCCAGTCCCTCATGGTGCAGGTGGCCAAGGATCCGATCGGCACCAAGGGTGCGCGTCTTACGACAACCATTTCTCTCGCAGGCCGCAAGCTCGTCTATTTGCCGAGAGACAATCATATTGGTGTTTCTCAGCGCATCGAAGATGCGGAGATGCGCGATTCGCTTCGCGCCATGATGCTGGAATTGCGTCCTGAAACGGAAAAGGGCGGCTACATCATCCGAACGAGTGCCGAAGAAGGCGCGACGGAGCAGGAATTCCTGGACGACATGGCTTATTTGGGGCGTCTATGGACGGATATTCACGAGCTTGCCGGTCGAAGCACCGGGCCGAAGCTTCTCTATCAAGATCTCTCGTTGGCGCAGCGCGTGCTGCGAGACATGGTCCATCAGGACACTGAAACGGTCGAGGTTGACAGCAGGGAGAATTTCGAGGCTCTGCAGAACTTCGCGGACCGATTCGTTCCTGCTGCAATGGACAGGCTCACTCTCTACAGAGGCGAACGGCCGCTCTTTGAGCTCCATGGCATTGAAACCGAAATTGAACACGCGCTTGAACGCAGGGTGGACCTGAAGAGCGGCGGCTATCTTGTCTTCGATCAGACGGAAGCCATGACGACGATTGACGTCAATACGGGCGGCTATGTCGGCAAGCGCGACTTCAGCGACACGGTCTTCAAGACGAATCTCGAGGCCGCTCAGACGATTGCGCGCCAGCTTCGATTGAGAAATCTCGGCGGCAT
>JAXZEJ010000010.1:0-6544 GCA_037424205.1 bacterium
TTTCGGCATTGCCCAATCGATCGCGGCGTAACTCATAGTCAGTCCTCACAGACGCGTCGAGTCAGCTTGTTCAGCTCGGACGCTTTAACGCCAGTAAGCTGAGCAAACTGTTCCAAATATTTCGGCGTCACGCTGTTGCGCTTGCACCATCCCCATACGGTTTGGCGACAAACTCCAAGCTCCTTAGCCAACTGGCTGTGAACACCGTAGGTGATGCCGTGCTTTTGGCCGTACCGCTCAAGCGCGAGCGACACTGTCGTAGCCTGCTTCATGTCTCCTCCTAAGGTAGTTAAATTACTGTTAACACATTATAAAGCAGATTTAGCATTAGCGCTAAACGCAAGGTGTTAAATTCTCATTTACTATGCGAGGTAGACAAAGGAGGCTGTTATGTCAGCTGTAAGCGAACGCATCAAAGCTCTAATCGAGCAGTCGGGGCTTTCGTATCGAAGCCTCGCAAAGAAAGTAGGCGTTTCAAACGTCACCGTCCGCAACTGGGCTATCGGCCACAGCGAACCAAACCGAGAAGGGCTGGAAGCGCTTTGCGAGATATTTGGAGTGACACCCGCCTATGTTATGTTTGGCGATGCCAACTCACCCGTCCAAACCCTGGTTGAGGACGGCATTGTTTCTATCCCGCACGTCAATGCTGAGGTTTCCTGTGGCCACGGCTTTCTGAATACCGATGAACTGGAACTCATCCGTTTTGTGCGAGTCTCTCAGGGATTCATCCGCAGGTACTGCCCATCTGCCAACGTTCGTTCTCTTCAGATAATGGCGGCGTTCGGGGATTCAATGGAGCCAACTCTCCACGAAGGAGACGCTGTCATTGTTGACATCTCAGAAAAGAAGATCGTTAGAGATGGCATGTATGTCGTCCGTATCGGCGAAGGCTTGTTCGTCAAGCGCGTACAAGTAACCCCAGAAGGCTTGCGCCTTCTTTCCGACAACAAGTTTTACGAGCCCATCAACACAACACCAGAAAGCATTGAAGTAATCGGCCGCGCTTACGTCGGCCTTTGCATCAAGCGGTTGTAATACCCCATACCTCCCACACAAAAGGTCGAGCTGCACGCTCGGCCTTTTTTTTTGCGCCTTTTTTTTTGCGTCTGTTTGATCTCTGTTAACAAAACTTGAACTAGCCGCAAAACGCGTGCTAAACAAAAACTAGCACTCTACGCTCAACTGTGTTAATATCTCTTTAACAGGTTAGCTAAACAACCTTTAGCACTTGCTACCCGAGCCGCAAGGCAAGGCATCGATGGGAAGGGCATCGAATCTCGGCGCGCTACAGCGCCCCTCCCGCGGACGAAACCCCGCCTCACCTTGACATGGACTCAAGCGGCGGCACGGAGCGAGAGAAAGGGACTGCTGCGATGTCCGAATCTCGGCACTTAGCTGTGTCGGGGACCGCCTGAGAAGCGGCTACGCCGTTGGCTAGAAGGGTCTAGCGACGCGCAGTACAGCTCAGAACGGTAGTCGCAAAGGTCGCGCATGAAAAGTGAGCGGACGGCTGGAGGGTATCTTCCAGTGCGGTTGGGTTGGGGACCACCTGAAAACGACGCAAGCTCGCCCCACGAGCTAGATCAGGATCAGTCTTCGGACAGAGGGCATGTTAGCCCCGAGCGGCCTGAGCGCTGAACGAGCGCAGCCGTGACCTGATCGAAAGCCGATCTAAGCCCTTTCCACCGAGAGGGCTTAGGTGGGCTTTCTAAAGGAGATAACAATGGATGTAGAAATAATCGACAAGCGCCTGGTGGTAACGCCAACCACGCACGACGACGTGCGTTTGATTTACGCAATCGCCGCAGCGTGGACGGCGTTCGACGCGGTTATTTGTCCCGTTAGCGGGGAACCACTTCGTTGCAACAAGGACGGTACCGCTGAATCAGAGTTGCCTCAACGCGGTCAAGATCACGAGAAGTGACGGAACGACAAATGGCCAAATATTCAAAGCCATGTCGAATAGCCTCATCCCACTTGTGATGGTTTGCAAGGCGCTCAGACAAATCAATAGTCTGGCCGATATAGAGAACATGGTAGTTGCCATTCACCTTCGACAAAAAGGAGTAAATGGCGGGGCCGTTGTTAACACGGATATCTCTGGGGTACACATCAAACTTGTACTTCGAGCCATCCACGCCAGTAAATATTAGCTTTGTTATTGGTTGCATCTTCCCTCCTTTGGGAGTTGGTTAAACAAACGTCGAAACTGCTAGATCCCGACGTCTTTAGCTTACAACCAAAGGAGGGAGCCGATTCAAGCGCCCTTGCCTCTTTTTTCCACGAATACCGAGTCCTCGACTGGTGAGGACGCTTGGATGGGCTTTCACAAGACCGTCTCGCGGGCACCCGCAAAGAGCGACACGCGGGACGGCTACTAGGAGAACAACGATGACAAAAAGTGACTTCGACGTCAGGCTTGCGCATTACCTACGTTCGATTGGTCACGAGACCTGCGGCGAGAACGACGTGCATGCGTTTGCACTCATGAGCATCGTGAACGCAGCAGCGCTCGCTTTCTACATGAAGACCGAGCCGACGGTGATCCACTGTCCTCTCGCTGAGAAGTACGAGCAGGTCGCCTGCAACGTACAGTGCGTCATGGACGAACTACCTTAACGATTTTGAGGGCAACGGCATGACGCAGATATGTGCCGGTCTGGCGGCTCACTAGGCCAGATCCCAAAGCCGGGGCATCTGCAGGCGAGAGGCTTTTGCGTTCACCCCGGCTCCCTCACCCCACTTTCATCAGAAGGCATTCACGTGCCGCCGGCCACTTCGGCGTGGCATCTCCTAGGGCGGCATCTGAATGCCTTTTTTCATTTTCCCAACCGGAGAGAAAGCTATGTCTCTTCTCGATTTCTTCACCGGACGCAGCGCCGACGAGCTCGTCCAGTACGAGCCTACGTCCGAAGACACCATCACGTTCGGACTTCGCCTGTTAACGGTCGGCGGCCTCGCAGCCATCGCCATCACAATTCTCGCCTTGAGGTACTTCGCATGAGCAACGGTTTTTTCTTCGGCCTGGTGATCCTGCTCGCAATGGCTGCGGCCACCCTCTATCACTGGATTTTTGACCAGGAGACAAAAATGGCTTGGAACTACCCTGATGGATGCGGACCCGACGACTACGAACGCTGGTGCGGCCCCGACCCTGACGAAGAAGACGAGGACGAGGACGAAGATGACGAAGACGAGGGAGAGGTGCTCGAATGAAGGCAGAACCGCGCAAAAACCTGAGACCGCGCGAAATCGAGTACCTCACGCTCGTCGCGAAAGGTCTCAGACGACGCGAAATCGCCGAAAAGATGGGCATCGCGATAACGACCGTCAAGTACTACCACGAAGAAATGATGAGCGTGCTTTGCGCGAGAACTGCCGCAGAAGCAGTCTACAAAGCTTTTCAACGCGGGATTTTCAAGGTTATCCAATGAGCTACTCAGACCCAGTCAAGACGATTGACCACATTCCACCGGATTTCGACATGAAACGTAAAACCCCAAAGCGACCGCTCAAACAGCGGCGCGCAGCAAGGCAGGCTCGGCAGAACGTCGAGCCTTTTTCGTGTGAACGACCCTCGCTGATCTGGAAGGTCGTTGTTCTCGTAGGAGCGCTCGCAATTGTCGCGGCCGCGCTCTTTCAAGGAGTTTTGAATGGCAGCAATTAAGACTGCAGAGATGGAACGCGATGCCTGGTTGCAAGAACGCACGAAGGGCATCGGCGGCTCAGACGTTGCAACGGTCCTCGGACTCAACCCTTACAAGACGCCATTGAGCTTGTGGGAAGAGAAGACCGGCAAGACCAAAGGCTCACCGGCAGGCGAAGCAGCCTACTGGGGAACCACGCTTGAAGATGTGGTTGCAAAAGAGTTCAGCAAGCGAACCGGAATGAAAATTCAACGCGTGAACTTCCTCCTCTCAACCGGCGAGGGAGGCTGGATGCGCGGCAACATCGACCGGGCGATCGTCAACGAGCAGATTGCTAAGACGGTCCGCGTCCACAAGCCCGAAAAGGCAGCCGAAACAGGCCTCATGCTTTCGACCGACGTTGGCCTTGAATGCAAGACCGCCAACGCCTTCATGGCTGACAAGTGGGGACCTTCGCAGGAAGCTGAGATCGTGTCCGGCAATGTCGTCACCGAGCACCAGATTCCGCTCTACTACGAAACGCAAATTCAGTGGTACATGGCCGTTACCGGAATCAAGAAGTTCTATGTCGCTGTTCTCATCGGCGGCCAAGACTTCCGAATGTACGAAGTGCGGCGCGACGAGGACGTGATCAAAGCCATCGTCGAAAAGTGCCACGCCTTCTGGTTCAAGAAGGTCCTCGCTGACGTCCCTCCCGATCCGATCAATGCCGACGACATCAAGAAGCTGTACGCCCGCGATGACGGCGAGATGGTCGAGGCCAGCAACGATGAAGCGGCCGACATTGGCGAGTTGCGCACGATCAGAGAGCGCATCAAGGAGCTCCAAGACCAGGAAAAGGCCGTCGCAAACCGCGTGATTTTAGCCATCGGCGAGAAGTCAGGACTACTCATTGGCGGCGAGAAGGCCGTGACCTACAAGGCGCAGAACAGCTCCCGCTTCGCATCCACTGCATTCAAGAAAGAACACCCGGACCTGTACAGGGACTTCGTACAGACCTCCACCACCCGCATCCTTCGACTCGCTTAACACAAAGGGAAACCAATGTCCACAACTGATGTTCTCAAATCTCAGGTCGCACCTGCCGCCGAACAGACCGCCGTCGTGCAACAGGTCAAAGCCGCAACCGTCATCGACGTCGTGCGCTCGAAAAAGTTTCAGGCACAGATGGCCCTGGCACTTCCGAAGAGCATGACTGCTGATCGCCTGACGCGCATCGTCATGACTGAGTGCCGCAAGGCACCGGCTCTTCTGAAGTGCGCCCCTGAGAGCTTTTACGGCGCAGTCCTCCAGTGCGCTGCTCTCGGCCTTGAGCCCGGTTCCGCGCTCGGGCATTGCTACCTGCTGCCCTTCGGGAATGGCAAAGACAAGTCTGGTCGTCCGAACGCCCAGCTCATCATCGGCTACCGAGGAATGATCGACCTCGCACGTCGATCCGGCCAGATCGTCAGCCTCTCCGCATACTGCGTGCACGAACAGGACACCTTCAACTACAAGCTCGGTCTTGATCCGGACATCGAGCACATCCCTGCATCGGTTGCGGATCGCGGAAAGGTCACTCACGTCTATGCCGTCGCGAAGCTCAAGGGCGGCGGAGTTCAATTCGAGGTTATGTCTCGCGCCGAGATTGAAGCTGTGCGCAAGACCTCAAAAGCCGGCACCTCTGGCCCCTGGTCCTCGCATTGGGACGAGATGGCAAAGAAGACCGTCATTCGTCGCCTCTTCAAGTATCTCCCCGTCAGCATCGAGGCCGTCCGTGCCGTCGAGATCGACGAGAAGTCGGACCGTGGCGAGGCCGTAACGCAGCAGGACTTCATCGAAGGCGAGTTCATCGAGAAAGGCACCGCTGCAGAGCAGTATCTCGAAGCCCCGGTCGTTGACGACGAAATCCACGAAAACAATTAACCCATTATCTCTACAAGGAGAAGCTCATGCTTAAAAAAGCAACCTCCCATGAAATCATCCGGTCCGCTCTGTTCGACATCAACAATCAGTATGACAACCGCATCGGCTACCTCGACATGCTCGACATCTCGGCGAACAAGGGACTGTCAGACCGCGCAGCCGCCAGCATCGAGCTCGACTACCGCATTCACCTGCAGTCCTTCAGAACGGAGCCCACGTATGAATCGTGGGCTTATTTGATTGGGCTTCTACTTCTAGCTGACCGCCTGTCCTACGACCTCGAAGAAGGCGAAGAGTTCAGGCGTGAGATTGAGCCGGCATGGCGTCAGGTCGATGCCGCCTGGCGCATCTGGCAAGAGAAGCACGTTATTGCGAAAGAAAACCTTCTGCAAGCAGAAGCCCTGTTGCAGAGCCTGATCGAGCTATTCAAGGGCTTCACCTACAAAGAGATGGACCAGGCTCTTCACTACGTGATGAAGCATCACCTGAAGCCGGTCCGTGTCATGAAAGAGGAAGGACTGATCGAATGAAGTACCGAGTGCGCGATGAAAAAGCGCGAAGAAAACTAGAGACGTTGTCCGGTGGCAAATTCCACGAACGTCTGAACAAGTATGCAGCCGCGTTTGCGGATGCTCACAAAGCCGGGCGAATAACAGATCGCGAGCTTGCCGAGGGCATCACGGTCGGCATATGGATAGGCGCATGCCTCGCGCACGTCCGGATCGAGTGGCAGGACATTGAAGAGATCAAGGAGCAGGAATGACTAACCAAGACAACGAACGCTGGCGCTCATTCAAGAAAGAGCGTCCGGAGCCCGGGCACTACCAGATCAGCCTCGTCCCTCGTGACAGCCACAAAGGATTCTGCATGTACGCGTACTTCAACGGACGGGACTGGTTCGACGAGCACAATCGACAGCTGGACGTCAGCAGGTATCAGCTTTCTTTCCGTCCTTGGTGTGAGGACTACGAAGAATGATCGACGAAGAA
>JAXZEJ010000011.1:0-1697 GCA_037424205.1 bacterium
AGGACCCAGCCTTTTGCCGTCGGTTACGTAAAAGACGCTGACGGGCCTTCCGTCCTCCCCGGCATGCGGACCGACCGCAAGCGTCATCGTGCAGACCGGTTCGGCTGCGTCTGCAATGCCGACCATGGCAATGGCGGCAACGGCCGCGATGATTCCTTTGTTCTTCATAATGATCAGCCCCTTGCGTTTTTGAGCGTGAAGACCACCGGCATGCGAATGCGCACGGTTCGGCCGGGCCTGCCCCAGAGCGATGCCGCACGGGCCACGGCCCTGCAGGCTTCTCGGTCGAGCACCTCGTGACCGCTTGCCTCATGGATTTGGATTCCGCTCACGGCGCCGTCCGCCGAGACGACGAACTGAACCGTCACGGTTCCCTCCCGTCTCATGCGGCGCGCCTGGCGCGGATATTCAAGATTGGAAAGGACGGCCTCGCGGACTTCGCCCAGGAACGGATCGCCGTCGCGTCCGGCCACCAGCATCGGCGGCTCGCTCGAGACGACGGGGGCGGTCGGCACGGGCGCGAGGGCCTGCGCCTGAACGGACGCAGAGGCAGGCGCGGGATGAGGCCTGCGAACCGGATGGTCGGGCCGCTTCCCGCGCCTCTTTTCCGGCGGACGCCCTGCCTCGGTCACCTTTTTTACGGGCTTAACGACTTCAACCTTTTCTGGCTCGTGCTTCGGCACGGGTGCCGGCTCCGGCAAAGGCTCGGGTGCCGGTTCAGGCAAGAGCCGGGGTTCGGGAGCCGGCTCAGGAACCGGTTCAGGTTCCGGCTCGGGAACGGATACGGGTTCCGGTTCAGGCGCCTTCTCAACAACGGGCTCTTCCTCCGGCGCCGGCTCGGGCTCTGCGGCGGGAGCCGGTGCGGGAGCCGCCGCGACGGCGCTCTGAAACTGCGCCACGGCGAGCGTGATGTCGCCCGGCGGCGGGACGGTCTTGGCGGGTGCGAGAGAAGCGCCCCAGACGGCAAGCGCAATGCACGGGACGTAGATGGCGCAGGCGGCCGCAAAGGCCGTGCGGCTCTCTCCTCCCGATTTTCTATCCGTGCTTTTCTGCGGCAATAACGAAGTTTTCATGGTGAACGCCCTTGATCATGTCGAGAAGCCTGATGAAGTGCTCGAAGCTCGTCGTTCGGTCGATGCGAAGCACGAGGCGAACGTCGCGCGAGATGCCCTGAAGTCTTTCGCTCACGCCTTCGGCCGAAGCTTCCTCGCCGTTCCAGTACATGACGCCCTCGCCCGTCACCTGGATGAGGACCTCATCGGCATTCTTCGAGGCGGCATGCGCATTCTGCGATTCGGGAAGCGATATCGGAATCTCGCCCTTGGCGATGAATGTGGAGACGGAGAGCACCATCGTGAGCAGCACGAGCATGATGTCGATGAAGGGCACGATGTTTAGGGGCTCCTTCTTCGGAATTTCAATCGTCATGACCGGTGCTCCGTCAGGCGGCGCGCTTGGCGGCAACGTTCATCGCACGCTGCAGGCCGTTGTAGGAGATGAGCGTCGGGATGGCGACGGCAAGGCCCAGCGCCGTGGCCTTCAAGGCAAGCGACAGGCCCGTCATGATGCGGCCCGCATCGATCGCCCCGGTCGAACCCATGTCGTAGAAAGTGAGCATGATGCCGATCACCGCGCCGAGAAGGCCCACGTACGGTGCGTTCGAGTAGATGAGGTAGAGCGTCGGAATGTTCTTCGTG
>JAXZEJ010000012.1:0-1469 GCA_037424205.1 bacterium
GGCGTTCGCCTGATGCTCCGCCGCTTGAAGATCGAACGCATGAAGGATCTGCCGGCCAAGACCCTGAACGTTGTCGCGGAACAAATGCCCAAGGGGCAGCTTTCGGCCTATCAGGCCATCATCAGCGACATGAAGGTGCATCCGGACGCGCCGAACAACATTCCGCTCGCGGTGATCCAGCGTCTTGCGAACTGCTCGCTTTCAACTGTTCCGCTTTTCGACGACGTCGAGCTTACGGACGCGATGATCGAGGATTCCGCCAGACTGACGGCCTTCTTCCGCATTCTGGACGATATTGCCGCCAGAAGGGAGAAGGTCGTGAGCCAATTCCAGAACGGCATGCCGGGGTTTGACGCAGTCGTGCTGACCGGGCGTGCTGCCGGCACGGGCCTCACCCTGACAGCGGCCAATCATGTCGTGCATCTCGAACGCTGGTGGAATCCGACGGTCGAGGACCAGTGTTCAGACCGCGTCTACCGCATCGGACAGACCAGGGACGTTGTCGTTCATGTGCCGCTGGCGGTCTTTGGTGATCCGAATGACGAAGGCGACGGCCTGAGGCCCTTTGACCTGACGCTTCACAAATTCCTCGAAAGGAAGCGCGCCAGAAGCAACAGCGTGCTGCTCCCAATGGCGCCGACCAAAGGCGAGGAGGAGTTTGTGGCCGGGTTCTTCGGGAAGGAATAGTTGTCCTTCGGGCCGAGGCAAAACCTGTCACGGCTCTGTTGCATAATCCTTGTCGTAGAACACGACTTTGAAACGATCCCGAAGGTCGGTGAAGACGGGATCGGGCATGCCCCGATTCCTCATGATCCGGCGGATTGTGGAAATGCCCGCATGACTGTTGTTTGCAACGCCCATGTCGCCGAGCGTGCGAAGCAGAACCGGATTTCTCGCTTCGCTCGGCGGCGTGTCGAGGCGGTCGTCGGTCATGCGGCCGTAAAGCCCGCCCGGACTCGTGATTTCCAGGCGATCGTAGAAGATTTGGAGCCGGATGGGAAGATGCCGTGCGAGAGGACCGCAGTCGCGGTGGGTGAGGGCGTTGAGCAGGGCCTCTCGAACGGCATCCAATGGATATTGAGGTAGGTCGATGCGCATGCCTGTAGCGGGATCGATCTTGATACCGTTTCGCATGTTGCGGGAGACGAAGGCGACGGCACGGCCGAGCATTTCCTCGATCGTCCCTTCGATTCTCTCGCTGTCGATGAGCCGGACGCCTTCTGGATTGTATTCGTCGAAGTTCGTGCCCGCAACGACGGCCGCGAGGATGCAGAGTTCAGGGAGAAAGGCCTGAGGATATTGTCCGAACAACATAAGGCCGGCAAGCGTCGGGTGCCCGTCACGAACGATGTTCATAAGCCGCAGGATGCGTTCGTCGGACATTTGACTGAGATTGGGCGTGCGGTTCTTGAGCTTTGCAAGATAATGATCAAGCGAATTCCACTCCAGGTCGTCGAGCACGGACTGCC
>JAXZEJ010000013.1:0-1403 GCA_037424205.1 bacterium
CGACGGTGTTCCTGTGGTCGGCATGACCGATTTGAATGTCGAGCTTCTCAGTCATTCGGGCAATGTCGACATTCCTGTCAAGTTTTCGCGCGACGGCGAAGTCTTTGTCAGGCATTTCTCGCTTGAGGACATGAATGTCGACGACATGGGCCGCGAGCTCCCGATCATGCGGCTCGGCCTTGTTCCCATGCTTCGTGATCCGGTTGTCGCCAAGGCCTTCAAGGATTCGCCCGCCGAAAAGGCCGGACTCAAGACGGGCGACAGGATTTTGGCTGTCAACGGGCGCAAGGTCGGCACGGTCGGCGAGGCGGTCGATGCGATTCGCGCGACGCCCAAGGATGCGAACGTGCGCATGACGCTCTCCCATATCGAGACGCCCGAGGCGGTGCGCGAGGTGGAGATCGTTCCCGTAACGTCCGACGGACGAACGGTTGTCGGCATCCAAATCGGCGCGCTGCCGGAAATGGTTGTGGTGAGGCTCTCGCCGATTGATGCGGTCGCTGCGGGCTGGCGCAAGGTGAAGAGCGTTACTCAGCTTCAGGCCAAGGGCATGAGCCAGATGGCCACGGGCGAGGCAAGCACCAAGAACATCACCGGCCCGATCGGCATTGCCGACATGGCGGGCAGCGCCGTGCGCAGCGGCTTCGTGCCCTTCCTCGACTATCTGGCGCTCATTTCGATTGCGATCGGCTTCATGAATCTCCTTCCCGTGCCGATGCTCGACGGCGGACAGCTTGTGGTGCTCGGCCTTGAGGGACTTCGCCGCCGCGACTTTTCTGTCAAAACAAGGGAATGGATCGGCAAGGCCGGCATCTTTCTGATGCTCCTGCTCTTTGTTTTTGCCATGAACAACGACCTTGCGCGAGTGCTGGAGGGCGCTTGAGAAGGCTTTGACGGGCGGGCGCGAGGGGTGTGAAAAACTGGGAGTTACCCTTTTGTTTCCCATGATGCTTCGAAGCCGTCTAACGGAGAGCCTCAAGATTTGGTAACCTTACACAAATTTGCCGCCGCTTTTCAGGGCGTTTCAGGGAATCCCGGAACGATTCGATAAAGGCGGGCGGCATGACCCGTGACGATTTTGCGCGGGTTGCCCTTTCCATCGCGCACGATGAAGCCAAACTGTTTGGAAGAAAGCACTACAACGTCGAAGCTTACGTCATTTTGCGCGCCGAGCTGCTTTAATTCCGCGTTCAGGCGAGCCTTGGCTTCGCTGTTCAGCTTGCCCAATGCTGCGCCGGTGATTTCGTTGTCGGGCGAATCGGCGGCCTGCAAAAGGCTGGAGAAGCTGATGGTGCTTTGCTCCAACAGCTGATGGTATTGCCCGTAGTATTTCGCTACAACGTCGATCACGCGCTGCATTTCAGCCATATCGTCGCGCACGCGGATGGCAATGCGCAATTTGC
>JAXZEJ010000014.1:0-4532 GCA_037424205.1 bacterium
TCGATCGATTCATTGGCCGCACAAGTGGCGGCAATGCCGGAACCGACGACGACCACGTCGAAGGTTTCGTCCCACTTGATGTCCTTGGCTTCCGGGAATTCGGACTTGGCAGCGGCGGCACCGCAGCCGAACATGCCCAGGGCGGCGAGGCTGCCCTTGAGGAATTCGCGTTTCTGCATTTTTATGTCTCCTTGTCGCGGTCCTTCAACTGCTCGAACACGTGCGTCCGAACATTGTTTCAACCGCTTATTAGTACCGTCCATACTGTATAATTAAGGTGTTGTTTAGGTCAAGGTCAGGGCGGTCGGGTATTGCCCTGACAGGGTTTCCCCTAATTTGTGTAACTTCGTGGCGACACGGCATCGAGGTTGAAAAATGGCGGACATTGAAAACATCGAGGGGTCAGAGATTTCTCGAGGGAAGGGGCGGAGGGCGCCGGCCGGGGACCGGCGGGCCGACGGACGTGCTACGAAACGGAGGATTCTCGCTGCGGCCCGTTCGATCATCATTGAGAACGGCACCGACAGCCTGTCGATCGACCATGTCATCAAGGAGGCGGGCGTCAGCAAGGGCGCCTTCATGTATCACTTTCACACGCGGCAGGATCTGATCGAGGCGCTCGTGGACGAATATGCCGCGCACTTGGGTGAAGTGGAGGCGGAGCTCGTGAGAAAGTCGGCGGGCGGCTGCTCGATGCTTGATGCCTATGCCGAGTGGTATCGGTTGTTTGCGTCGGGCGAGATCGACAGCGGCACGTCGCCGCTCGTGGCTCTGGCAATGGCGTCGCGCGACAACCGGAAGTTCATGGCGCCCGTGCGGGACTGGTACCGCCGCTACTTCGACCGCGTCGAGAAGCAGGCCTGCGGGTCGGGGAAGGCGCTGGTCTTCACGCTCGCCTACGACGGGCTCTTTTTTCACCACTTGTTCGGCATCGACGTGATGAGTCCGAAGGAAAAGGAGATGATCGCCGAGGCGCTCCGGACATACGTCGAAGGAAACGCCGAATGAGGACGATCGGCCGCGCCGAAGGAGTCTGAGGCGCATGTGCGTTCGTCAGGCTCATGCGTGCGGCCGGATGAGGTCCGGCGTTGGATCCGCGGGCTTTGAAAAGGCGGGTGCGAGGCTGCCCTGCATGTAAAATATGGGTCTTATGAAAGCCAGCATTTCCTATCCGGGCTTCCAGCGCCTGCGCAGTGCGCCGCTCTGGAAGCTACTGGCGGCCGCCAATGCGCCCGCCATCATTGCCATCCTGGCCGAGCACCTCTATGAAGAGGACCGCGGCATGCGCGCGTCGGAATTCTACGCGCGCGTCGACCGCAGTCTGGAGGAGCTTCGCGCAACGGGCGTCGACATGCCGTCGTCGGCCCGCGAGTACGCGTCGCAGTGGCTTGCCCAGGGACTTCTCGAGCGCACGCTTCCCTACGGCAGCGACGAGGAGGTCTTTTCGCTCACCGCAGCCTCGGCCGATGCCGTGAGGTTCGTGACCGGCATGGGCAAGCCCCGCGCCGAGGCGACCGAATCGCGCCTGCAGCTCGTCATCACGGCGCTCGACAGCCTTGAGGAGGACACCGACGCGGACGTCCATCGCCGCGAAGAGCGCCTCATTGAGGAGCAGAGCCGCATCCGCCGCGAGCTCGAGGCCGTGGGCCGAGGTGAAGTCAAGGTGCTCGACAAGGACACCGCGCTCGAGCGCACCCGCGAAATTCTCACGCTCTTCTCAGGCCTCGTGGGCGACTTCCATCGCGTTCGCGACAGCTTCGAGGAGCTCAACGCCGACCTGCGCCGCCGCATCATGGAATGCTCGGGTTCGCGCGGCGATGTGCTTGAGGACGTCTTCGCCGGGCTCGACCTCATCAGGCTGAGTCCTGCGGGCCGCACCTTCTTCGCCTTCTGGCGGCTTCTCAACGATCCCGTCGAGTCCGCACGATTCGAGGAGGCGATCGACGCCGTTCTCTCGCGCGGGTTCGCGAACGACCTCACGCCCGACGAGCGCAGGATGCTTCGCACGATGCGCCGCAACCTGCTCGAGAGAGGCGGGGACGTGCACGATACGACGAGGCGTCTCGCACAGGGCTTGAGAAACTTCGTCGAAAGCCGCCAGTATCTCGAGGAGCACCGCCTCACGCGCCTGCTCGCCGAAGCCATGAAGTCGGGCATTGATGCGGCCGATGAACTCAATCCCGTGCGCCGCACCGGCATCGAACTTTCCCGAACGGGCTTCACGCCGCGCTCCGCCGGCCAGATGGTTCTCTGGGACCCGGTCACCTATGCGCCTCCGCCGCCCGTCGAGGACGGCACGCCGCCTCCGCTCGATTTGAGCGCCGTGGGCGAGCGCATCGCGCGATCCGAAATCAACATGCGCGAGCTTAAGGAAAACGTTGCCGAACTGCTCGAGCACAAGGATCAGGCGAGCGTGGGCGAAGTGCTTGAGGCGCATCCCGCGAAGCAGGGCCTCGGCAGCGTCGTGGGCCTCATGGAGCTCGCGCTTCGCTTCGGCATCAAGGGCGCCGGCACGGAGAAGCTCAAGTGGACCGGTCTTGACGGCCGCGAGCGCTCCGCAACCGTGAACCAACTCTTCTTTGTTAAGGACAGAATCAATGAACTCACCCGAATCTACTGAAGCCGTGCGCGTTGACGAACAGGCCGCAGGCCTCTGGCGCGGCGATGCGGGCGGGTTGAAGCTCGACGCAAGGCGTGCGCTCGTGCAGCTCCTCAAGGGCCCCGTGCTCGACGGCATGCGAATGCCCGTCATCTGGAAGGCCCTCCTTGAGAGCGAGGACCTCATCCGCAGCCGTCTCAACGACCTCTTTCTCGACCTTGTGCTCGACCGCGAGCAGCTCTTCGCGTTCACGCGCCAGGCGGACACCGATCCCGTCAAGGCGCCGATTCTTCTGAAGCGCAAGCCGCTCAACTACATCGAGACGTATCTGTTCCTCTTCCTGCGCCTGAAGCTCTCCGCCGCCGAAGGCCGCGGCGAGCGCGCCGTCATCTATCTTGACGAAATCCGCGAGCACCTCGCCGACATCGCCGGCCGCAGCCGCGACGCCGTCGGCTTCGAAAGGCACCTTGCGGGCGCCGTCACGAAGGCCGACCACTTCGGCGTGCTGAGGCGCCTCAAGAGCGGCGAGGACGCCTTCGAAATCTCCCCGGTTCTCAAGATGCTCATGACGGCCGAGCTCGTCGAGCAGGTGAAGGGATACTACGAGGACAGGGGCGCCAAGCCCGGCGAGGCCGCCGAAGAAGCGCCGGCCGATGCCGAAGATGCCGATTTTGATGACGATGACGAAGACGATTCGGAGGATCAGGAATGACCGATCTCGCACTTTTTCCCGAGCTCATGCCCGAGGACCAGTTCCGCGCCGTGCGCCTGCAGGTCCACAACTGGGGCACCTTCTCGGGCTGCAACGACATTCCGATCGCCGAGGAGGGCTTCCTCTTCGTGGGCGCTTCGGGCTCCGGCAAGTCGACCCTTCTTGACGCGTTCTCCCAGCTTCTGATCCCGCCCCGGTGGGTGGATTTCAACGCTGCCGCGCATGAGACCGGCGGCAAGGTGAGGGGCGACCGCTCCATCGTCTCCTATGTTCGCGGCGCATGGTCCGAGCTTCAGACCGATGCGGGCGTCACGACGCAGTACCTGCGCGAGGAGACGACGGCTTCGGGCCTTGCGCTCACGTTCCGCAACGCCCGCCGCACGGTCACGCTCCTGCAGGTCTTCTGGGTTCGCGGCAGGCTCAACGGCATTGCCGACGTCAAGCGCCTCTACGCAGTCCTTGAGCGCGACATCGACCTCAAGGCCCTGATCACCGATTTCTCGAAGTCCGACTACGACCTGAGGCAGCTCAAGCTCGAGCTTGGCGATGCCAAGTGCTCGGACCTCTTCCCGCCCTACGAGACGGCCTTCACGGCGATGCTCGGCATCAAGAGCAATCTCGCGCTCAAGCTCCTGCACAAGACGCAGTCCGCCAAGAATCTCGGCGATCTGAACGAATTCCTGCGCAGCTTCATGCTTGACGAGCCGCGCACCTATTCAATTGCCGCCCGCCTTGTCGACGAATTCGTCGAGCTCGAGGCGTCGCATCGCGCCGTCGTGGCCGCCAATGCGCAGATCCGCGTGCTTTCGCCCGCCCAGAAGGCGTTCGGAGACATGCAGCAGGCCGAGGCCGACCGCAGCCGCGCGAAGCTTCTCGCCGAGGCCCTGCCGGCCTACCGCGAATCCTGGCGCGAGAATCTTCTGACCGCGCAGGCTGCCAGGCTCGAGAGCGAAAGCCGTTTGAACGAGGAGAAGGTCCGCTCGATTCAGGCCGATCTCGTCACGAAGCGCAGCACGCTCGCCGATCTTGAGCAGCGCGAGCGCCGCAGCGGCGGCGATCAGATCGCCGGCTGGGAGGCCGAAAAGGCCCGCCGCGAGCAGGACCGCGACCGCGCCATGCGCGAGCGCGGCAAGGTCGAGGCCGCCGCGCGCGAGCTCGGCGAAGCCCTGCCACCCGCGGCCGAGGAATTCCGCAGGCTCGTTGAGGCCGCGGCCGCCGAAG
>JAXZEJ010000015.1:0-13517 GCA_037424205.1 bacterium
TGATTCCCTGACTAAAAGGACTGAGGAGAAATAGGCCTTGACCGATCAGTTTTCCATCATCACCACGCTCGTGACGGGCTTCGGACTCGCGCTCGTCTTCGGCTGTCTGGCGGAAAGATTTCTGAAGACTCCGGCATTGGTGGGCTACATCATTGCCGGCGTGTCCGTGAGCCTGTTTCCGCTGCTTCCGAGCGTCGACCGCGGGGTGACCCAGCAGTTCGCCGACATCGGCGTGATGCTTCTGATGTTCGGCGTGGGCCTGCATTTCTCGGTCGCGGACCTTGTGAAGGTCAAGGGCGTGGCTGTGACGGGCGCGGTGCTGCAGATGGCGGCATCGGGCGCCGCAGGCACGGCCGTAGCGCTTCTGGCCTGGGACTGGGCGCTCCCGAATGCGATCGTCTTCGGCATGACGCTCTCGTGCGCCTCGACCGTCGTCGTCATGAAGGCCCTGGAACTCCGCAAGCTTGCCGTCACCCCGAGCGGTCAGGTGGCCATCGGCTGGCTCGTCGTTCAGGACCTGGTCACCGTCTTCATCATGGTGTGCCTGCCGCTCGTGGCGCAGGTTACGCAGGGGGAAGGACCGCTTGATCCGAAGCTTATCGCGATTTCGCTCGCCAAGACCCTTCTCGGCGTTGCGGTCTTCGTGGCCGGCATGCTGGTCGTGGGCAAGCGCGTCTTCCCGTGGATGCTTCGCCGCGTGGCGCTTCTGGGCTCCCGCGAGCTCTTCACGCTCTGCGTTCTGGCGATCGCCATCGGCATTGCGTACGGTGCGGGCGCGATCTTCAGCGTGTCCTACGCTCTGGGCGCCTTCTTCGCCGGCATGGTGATGCGCGAATCGAGCTTTGCGCATCGGGCGGCCCGCAACTGCCTCCCGCTTCAGGACGCCTTCTCGGTTCTGTTCTTCATTTCCGTCGGCCTGATGCTCGACCTGCATGTGTTCGTCAACGAGCCCTTTGCCGTGCTCGCCGTGGTGTTCATCATCATGTTCATCACGAGCAGCGTCTCCGCCATGCTCGTCCTGCTTCTGGGCTGGCCGCTTGATACGGCCCTCGTCATGGGCGCCTGCGTCTCGCAGCTCGGCGAATTCTCGTTCATTCTCTGCAGCCAGGGCATCGCGCTCGGGATTGCGAGTCCGCAGACGATGAGCATCGTCGTGGCCGCCTCGATCATCACGATCGCGGTCAATCCGCTGATGTTCCAGCTGGTGCCGCACGTCAAGCGCCTCCTTGTAAAGCGTTATCCGTACTTCCGCCGCATGGCCGACCGTGTTTCGCCGCTCGCCACCGGCAAGCCCAAGACCACCAAGGGCCACGTTCTCATCGCCGGCGTCAACGAAGTCGTGCTCACGCTTCTGCCCAAGCTTGAGCGCCGCGGCATCGACTTCACGTGCTTCGTCTCGACCGACGAGGCCGCCGCAGCCGTCAACGCCTACGAACACGGCTCCGCCATCGTGGGCGATCCGTCCGATCCTGAAATTCTGGACAAGGGCCATATTCATACCGCTCAGGTGCTGGTGCTCCCGTCCGCCGATCTTGTCTTCAACAAGGCTGTGATTCTGGCTGCGCGCGGCATTCGATCCGACTGCCCGATCGTCGTGCGCGTCGAAAGCGCAGAAAACCGCAGGTCCGTGCCTTCGGATGAAAACACCCGCATCCTCTGTGACTCCGACATCTCCGCCGAAGGCATCGGCGTGGCCGTGGGCGACGCATTCGGCTTCGGCGACGATCTTCGCCGCGCCAAGGCCAAGGCGCTTGCCAAGGCAGTGGGCGATCTTGACGAGGACGACGATGACGAATCCGGCGACGAAAGCGCCGACATGATCGCTCAGGCCCGCGCCGAGGCGGCCGCTCACGCCGAACAGCATCCGGCCAGCCAGCGCATCATCGCCCGCATCAAGGCCTGGTTCGCCGAACATCGCGCGAAGCGGGCTCAGGCCAAGGCTGAAAGGAAGGCCGCCCGCGAGGCCGATGAAGCCGCCAAGGCCGCACAGGCCGAGGAGGCCGCTGCTGCGACCGAATCCGTCGAAAAGACCGAAGCCGTACCGCATCAGGCCGGTGAAGCCAAGCCTTCCGAAGCCGAAGGCACGGATGTGAAGGCTGAGGATGCTCCCGTTGAAGCGCCTGAGGCGCCTGCCGCGGCAGAATCTGTGGTTGAGGTGAAGGAGGCGCAAGCCGATGTTCCGCCTGTTCGGTCCGAGGCTGGGGCCGAAGCGCCGGCCGGGACGTCCGAAGCCGACGCCTCTCCCGTTGTTGCCCCCGAATCCCGCAAGCCGTCCGCCGCTGCGGCCGCCTCCGCCGTCCTCGCCGGCATGAAGGACAGGCTCGGCAAGATTGACGTCAAGGAAAAGATCGACAATCTCAACGTGAAGGGAAAAATTGAAAAGCTTGATGTCAAGGGCACAATCGAGAAGCTCGACGTGAAGGGCAGGCTCGACAAGCTGGACGTCAAGGGAAGGATCCACAAGCTTGATCTTGGCAGGAAGCTTGAGAAGTTCAAGGACCATGATGTCAGGAAGTGGATTCCGAAGTTCGGAAAGTCTTCCGGCAAGTCCCGGAAAGAGAAGTAAGAAGAGCCGCTTAGCCGCATGAATGGAACGCACCTCGTCGAACGCCTGTTGAGGCCCGCAAGCCCGCTGCTTGCGATGGCTTGGGCGGCGTGCGTCCTTCTGATCCTGATCGGAACGGTTGCGGGCTTTCCAAAGGGCGCGCTCTCGACCGACATTCTTGATCTTCTGCCGTCATCGTCGGCCGACGTCCGCACGGGCGAACTCGCGCGGGCGGCCGCTTCGGGCGTCGCAGACCGCGTGATTTGGGCCGTCAGCGACGATTCATCCGATCGCGGCGCATCCGAGGCGTTCGCCGCGGGACTCAGGGAGCGGGGACTTGTCGAATCGCTTTCGGGCCGCATGACGGACGAGGATCAAAAGGCGTGGCTTCTGGCCATGCGCCGCGACGTTGTCGGGCTTCTTGACGACAAGACCGTTCGAAACATCACCGAAAAGGGCGCGAAGGATCATCTCCGCTGGATGCTCACCCAGCTCTACAGTCCCGTCGCGGGCGTGACGGGCGACGAGTGGAAGGCGGATCCGTGGCTGCTGCTCCGCTCCGTCATGACGGGCAGGACTCAGGGCATGCCTGCTCTCACGGACGGCTGGATTACGGCCCGAGACGCAGGCGGGAGGGTCTGGCGCCTGCTGACGGGCCGCGTGCCCGAATCCGCGCTCTCGGGCGACGGACTCAAGACGTGGATGGCAGCCGAGCACGAGCTTCGTGCCGAAGTGCTTGCCGCTCATCCCGGCGCCCGCATCGCAGTGCAGGGCGTCGTGTACTACAGCCATCACGCCGCTTCTCAGGCCGAACGCGACATGAAGCGCCTGGGATCGCTCTCATGCGTGCTTCTTGCGCTCTTCATTTTCGGTGCCTTCCGCAGCTTCAGGCCGGTGCTTCTCTGCCTTCTTTCCGTTTCCGCGGGCGCTCTCTGCGGCACGGCCGCGACCCTGGCCGTTTTCGGGTCTCTTCATGCCGTGACGCTCGTCATGTGCCTGAGCCTCATCGGCATATCGGCCGACTACACGACCTACTATCTTGTGCGCCGCCGCTGGGCGGGGGACAATGAAACGCCCGCCGGGACGCTCGCGCATCTGAGGCCCTCGCTTCTGCATGCGCTCCTCACCACGACAGCGGCTTATGCGCTGATGCTGGCCGCGCCGTTTCCTGGCCTGCAGCAGCTCGCGCTCTTTGCCGTCTGCGGCCTTGCCGGCGCATGGATCACGGTTGTTGCGTGGTTCCCGTTCCTTGTCGGGCATTTTCCCGTTCGTCCGCTGCCCGCTCACGGACTGCTCTCGGCTTATGCGGGCGCCTTTGCGAAGCGCCGTACATGGACCAAGCTTTTCCTTGCCGTCTTCTGCGTCGGGTCGATTGCGGGCATTGCGCGCCTCAATGTCAACGACGATCTTGCGGCGTTGCAGACGCCGCCCGTGGCGCTGGCCTCCGAAGAGAAGGTCATCTCTGGACTTCTCGGCATCGGTTTTTCCCAAACCTGGTTTGCCGTGACCGGCTCGACGGACGAGGATGCGATGAAAAAGCTTGAGGTCTTCCGCCCGACGCTCGGCAAATTGGAAAAAGACGGCGTTATTTCGCGTCCCGTTGTCATGCCGCTTCGAAGCCGTGAGGTGCAGGAAAGGGCGATCGCCGCCATGAAGACTGCCGAGCCTGCCATGGCCGCCGCGCTTGCGCCGCCTTGTAACGGCGAGGGCTGCACGCCGTACAAGACCGTGACGCTTCGTGACTGGGTGAAGAGCCCGATGGGCGACAGCTTCAGATCGGTCGTCTCCGAAACCTCGGACGGCGTTGTGATCTTCGTGCCCGTGTCTCTCGCCGGCACGGCCGGAGCCTCCGCTGCGGCCGCCGAGGCCGCGTCGGAAGCGGACGGCGTATATTGGCTCAATCGCCGAGCGGACTTCGGAACGCTTTTTGAAACCTTCAGGCTGGGGCTTGCCGGCCTCATTGCCGCGGGACTTGTGATCCTGAGCCTCATGCTCGTGCGGCTTCTGGGCATGCGCCGCGGTCTCGCGGCCGCGCTGCCCGTTGCCGGTGGTCTTGTTGCGGGCCTTGCCGCCACGGGACTCGCCGGCATGCCGGTCAATCTCTTCAGCCTTTTTGCGCTCATCCTCGTGATGGGCATCGGCGTCGACTACACGATCTTCTTCCATTCGGAAGAAGGCGCCGGAAGCGCAGGAGCGTCGTCTGATCATGTGTTCTATGCCATGGCCGTGGCGCTCGGGAGCACGCTGCTGTCGCTCGGCATCCTGGTTCTGAGCGAGACGCCCGCCGTTCGAAACTTCGGCCTGGTGTTGTCGGCGGGCGTTTTGTTTGCCTTCCTGCTCGCGCCCGCCACGCGTCTGCTTTCACTCAATTATTCATCCGGGGAGGGTCGCAGATGAAGAAGCCGGCCTCTACAGAAATTCTTGCGGGTCTCGCCGCCGCAGCGCTGCTTTCGGGCTGCGCGACGCAGGTCGAATCGCCCGAGCTCGCCTTCTGGGTCAAACCGGGCGTTCGCGCCGTTCTGCCGCAGCATCCCTGCGGCGAGGACATGATGGAGAATGCGATCCTCACGGTAAAGCGCGACGGGCGCACCGAGCGCCTTCTGACGGTTCGCGCCTGCAGGCGCGGCGTGATGTCGCTCGATGTGATGACGCTCACCGGCATGGCTATCCTGAGCCTCACCTACGACGGCTCCGAGCTCGTCACTACGAACTACGTTCCGCTTCCTCAGGAGCTTCGCGGCGAGCAGATCGTCGCCGACATCCTGATGGGCACTCTGCCTGTCAAGGCGTGGTCCACGCTTCCGGCAGGGTATCATTTGTCTCTTGAAGGAAACTCGAGAAGGCTTGTTGACGACGACGGAAAGGTTGTCGAAAGCTTCACGTATGCGCAAGGCACCGACGGCCCCAGGCTTGCAAGGCTCTCGCACGAGGCTTTCGGCTACGCGATCGGCTTTCGCTATCTCGAGGATCCCGGTTTTTCCGATTCCACCCAAAAGTCCGGCACCCATGAGGAGAAAGCTCAGTGACGGTTTATGTTGAAGCTCTGTCGCTCATCAACGCGCTTGGCGCCGATGACGACGAAATTCTTGCCAACCTTGCACAAGGCTGCGCGCCCGGCATGGAGGGGCCCGTCGTGCGTGCCGTCGACGGTTTTGAGGCCCCGTTCGGCCGCGTGACGATTGATCTTCCCGACACGAATCCGCCGTCGTCCCGAAACAATCGTCTTCTGCATGCCTGCTGGGATCGAAAGAAAAGCGAGTTCGAAGGCCTTCTCAAGGATTTTGATGCCGGCCGCATTGCGGTCGTTCTTGGCACGAGCACTTCGGGCTCCGAAGAATTTTCCGACTGGTGGAAGGCGAAGAAGAACGGCGCCGAGCTTCCGCCCTTTGCCGCCGAATGGCAGGAAATGGGCGACCCGGCCCGCGACTTTGCGGATTTCATCGGCGCGAAGGGCCCGGCCTACACGCTTGCCACGGCCTGCACGAGCTCGGCCCGCGCCGTCATCAGCGCCGCGCGTCTGCTTGAGGCGGGGCTTGCCGACGCCGTCATCGCCGGCGGCGCAGACACATTCGCCGACATGCCTCTGAACGGCTTTCATGCCCTGGGCGTGCTTGCAGGCGAGCGCACGCGTCCTCTGACGGCGCACCGTCCGGGCATCACGATCGGCGAAGGTGCAGGCCTCATGCTGCTCACCCGCCGTCCGGCCAAGGTGAAGCTTTCCGGCTGGGGCGAAAGTTCCGACGGATACCACATGTCGAGTCCCGAGCCCGAGGGCAGGGGAGCCGAGGCCGCAATTCGAGGCGCCCTGGCGCGCGCCGACAAGCAGCCTGACGACATCGTCTACGTGAATCTGCACGGCACGGGCACGGGCCAGAACGACGCCTCGGAGCTTGCCGCCATGAGCCGCGTGTTCGAGGGCCGCACGGCCATGTCTTCCACCAAGACTTATACGGGCCACACGCTCGGCGCCGCCGGCGTTACCGATGCGGGGCTTCTCGTGCTCGGACTGATGAAGGGCGCCCTCAGGCTCCCCGCGCAGTTCGTCGAAGGCCAGACGCCCGACGAATCGCTTCCGCTTGCAGGCGTCCTGCGCAGGCCCGCCGTCATCAAGGCCGGCCCCGTCATAAGCACGAACCTCGCGTTCGGCGGCAGCAATACAGCCCTTGTTTTTGAACCGAATTATTAAATGTCCGATTATTTCGAACCCGAACACTATCTTCCGCACAGAAAGCCCATGTGCGTTCTCACCCGCGTGATCAACGTGGACGAGACGAGCGTCGAGGCTGAGGCGGATCTGGATGCCGACGGCGTTTTCGCCGCTCACTGGCGGCCGGACGGCGAATTGCCCGAAGCCTTCTTCCTCGAAGTGATGGCCCAGACGATCGGCATCTGGTCGCACACCTACAGCGAACTGACGACGATTCCCGACGGTGACCGCGAGGCCGATGTCGGCCTGCTTCTTTCGGTGCGCAGCATCAGGATTGAAAGGTGCGTGCGTCAGGGCGAGGAGCCTCTTCGTTGCGTCATGGACAAGATGATGCTCGACGACCGCCTTGCCGTCTTCGACGGCCGCGTCACCTGCGGCGGCGAAGTCGTCGCCTCGGGCCGTCTCACCGTCTTCCAGCCGCTCGAATCCGAAATCGACAGGCTGCTCGAAGGCTGATTCGGCGGCGAAAACCCTCATTCAGACAGACATTCAGGCAAACGGATCATGACCGAATACAAGAAAACCGTACTCATTACCGGCGCCTCCCGCGGCATCGGCCGCGCCTGCGCGGTCGAGCTTGCCCGCACGGGACATGCGCTCGTTCTCAACAGCCGCAGGCCTTCTGAGGAAATGGACGAGACCGTCCGTCTCTGCGAAGCCGAAGGCGCGAGCGTTCGCACGCTCTTCTTCGACGTGGCCTCGACTGAAGCCGCTCGTGAGGCGATCGAAGCCGACACCGCTGCCAACGGCGCCTACTGGGGCATCGTGCTTAATGCCGGCGTCACCCGCGACAATGCCTTCCCGGCACTTGAGGAGGAGGATTGGAAGCGCGTGATTGATGTGGACCTCAACGGCTTTTACAACGTCATCCATCCGGCCGTCATGCCGATGGTCCGCGCCCGCAAAGGCGGCCGTATTGTGACGATGTCGTCCGTCTCCGGCGTCACGGGCAATCGCGGCCAGACCAACTACAGTGCCGCCAAGGCCGGCCTCATCGGCGCCTCCAAGGCGCTCGCCGTCGAGCTCGCCAAGCGCCGCATCACGGTCAACTGCGTCGCTCCGGGCCTCATCGACACCGGCATGGTCGACATGAACGAAATCGCCCGCGAGCATGCGATGGCGGTGATCCCGATGCAGCGCATCGGCACTCCCGAGGAAGTGGCCGCCGTGGTCGGCTTCCTCATGGACGAGCGTGCGTCCTACATCACGCGCCAAGTCATCAACGTGAACGGAGGCATGATCTGATGCGCAGAGTCGTTGTCACCGGCATGGGCGGCATCACGTCGCTCGGCCAGAATTGGGAATCGATCAAGGCGGGGCTTCTCGCCCATAAGAACGCGGTCCGCCGCATGGACCTCTGGGACGACATCGTAGGCCTCAACGCCAAGCTCGGTGCGCCCGTCGTCGACTTCACGCTTCCGGAGCACTACACCCGCAAGCGCATCCGTTCGATGGGCCGGGTTTCGCTTCTCTCCACCCGCGCGACCGAGCTCGCTCTTGAAAACGCGGGCCTCATCGACGATCCCGTCCTCAAGAACGGCCGCACCGGCATCGCCTACGGCTCCTGCACCGGCAGCACCAGCGCCGTTGCGGACTTCGGCGAGATGATCGTCAACCGCAACACCCGCGGCATTACCGCCACGACCTACGTGCAGATGATGCCGCACACGACGGCCGTCAACACGGGGCTCTTCTTCGGCATCACCGGCCGCGTCATTCCGACGCCGAGCGCCTGCACGTCGGGTTCTCAGGCCATCGGCTATGCCTGGGAGGCCATCCGTCACGGCTATCAGGACGTCATGGTGGCGGGCGGCGCCGAAGAGCTCTGTCCCTCCGAAGTCGCCGTCTTCGACACGCTCTTTGCGGCGTCCACGCGAAACGACGAACCGAACCTCACGCCGCGCCCCTTCGACAAGAACCGCGACGGCCTCGTGATCGGCGAAGGCGCCTGCACGCTTGTTCTTGAAGAGCTCGAGCACGCCAAGGCCCGCGGCGCAAAGATCCATGCGGAACTCGTGGGCTTTGCCACGAACTGCGATGCCACGCACATCACGCAGCCCAACAGCACGACCATGCGCATCTGCATGGAAAACGCCCTCAACATCGCCGGCCTGGCCCCCTCCGACATCGGCTACCTTTCCGCTCACGGCACCGCCACCTCGCGCGGTGACTGCGCGGAATCGCAGGCCACGGCGGCTCTCTTCGGCAGCAAGACGCCGGTCTCGTCCCTGAAGAGCTTCTTCGGCCACACGCTCGGCGCCTGCGGCTCCATCGAAGCCTGGCTTGCCATCGAGATGATGCGCGAAGGCTGGTTCAGCCCGACCATCAATCTCACGGACGTCGATCCGGAATGCGGCGAGCTCGACTACATCATGGACACGGAGCGTCGGATCGACACCGAGTTTGTTCAGAGCAACAACTTCGCATTCGGCGGCATCAACACTTCGCTCATCTTCAAGCGAATGTAAAACGACTTCCCGGAAGGGGCCGGTCGGACCGGCCGGCTTCCGGCCGAAAATCTTCAAAAGGGGACGGTCGTCAAAGACCGTCCCCTTTTGCCATGCCGTTCGAAAATGCGGGAACGCTCAGTAAAATCATGGAATTTGCCGGCTTTGTCCGGCTGCGTTCCGCATCTGCGGTCAAGAGGTTGTCTTATATCCGAAATTGAGCGTTCGCTTGATCTTGATGAGGAGCAGGACGGCAGTTAGTGAAACGGCCGCGCGGTGCTGCCTGCCTCCCCGGCGCGAGGATGATTATGACGGAGAACTGACATTTTCAATGGATGTTTTATGTGATTGCCGAATATTGTCGACAAATTTAGCAGGTAGATGTCACAGAGATTGGCCGGGTCAAAAATGGCTGCAGGCAAGCTGTAAAAAGAGATTGAAATGTCGGTGTTGAGCATGCTGCGATTGTAAGGCAAGGGAAAGTACTTATCAGCTTGCTAGAGATGTTGCACAACTAAGGGACTGTGTATTATTCGACTCACTTTTTGCGCTGGTAAGAATCTCCCTGAGAAATATTGAATTTTGCAATTGTCGACAATATAGTATATGATGTCGACATCAAGGCTGTGGGCATCGATTTGAAGTGAACGGGCGGTGAAAGCCGGCCTCTGCTTCATGCGTTCCTTCCTCAAAGCCTGCTTGAAACGGGCCGTTCGATTCCTTGTTTTCAAACGAATCGGGCGGCTCGAGCTTTTTTCAATCATCAGCGTTCAATACCTTCACACGGAAACGTCATCATGGAAATGGGTCTGAATTTCTGGCTCGAGCTCCTTGTCGTTGCTGTCTGCATCGGACTCGGCGGCCGCTTCGGCGGTTTGGGTCTCGGCGCTGCCGGATGCTTCGGCGTCTGCATCCTTGTTCTTCTCTTTGGCCTTGAGCCGAGCTCGCCGCCCGTCGCGACGATCCTCATCATTGTGGCCGTCATTTCCGCCACGTCCGTCCTGCAGGGGGCAGGCGGCCTGGACCTGATGGCCAAGATTGCGGAGCGCATGCTCAGGAAGTGGCCCAAGGCCATCACCTTCGTTGCGCCCTTCGTCTGCTCCATCCTCGTCATTTTTGTCGGAACGGCGTACGTTGCCTTTGCGGTCTATCCGGCGATTGCCGAAGTGGCTGCGCAGGCCCGCGTCCGTCCCGAGCGTCCGATTGCCGCCTCCGTCATTTCGGCGAGCATTGCGCTCGTGGCTTCGCCGGTCTCGGCGGCGACGGCCGCGATGGTCGCGTGCCTTTCTCCCTTCGGCCTCAGCATCGGAGACATTCTGAAGATCTCGGTTCCGGCCTTCATCGTGGCCACGACCGCATCGTGCCTGTGCGTGTACTGGATGGGCTCCGAGCTTGAGGACGATCCCGAATTCAAGCGCCGCGTGGCCGCCGGAGAATTTCAGGAGCTTGCGCCCCGGCGAGACGATTCGAAGATCTCCGTCCCGAAGCCCGTTCGCAATTCGGTTCTCATCTTTGCGCTGGGTGTCGCAGTCGTGCTTCTCTTCGGTTTTGACAAGGCGCTGCTGCCGTCCTGGACCAATGCCGCCGGAAAGGTCCATTCGCTCTCCATTCCGACGCTCATTCAGATGGTGATGCTCGGGAGCGCACTCTGGATCATCATCGTCTGCAAGGTCCCGCCCAACAAGTTCGCCGACGGTTCGGTCTTCCGTGCGGGCCTTATCGGCGTCGTGGGGATCTACGGCATTTCTTGGCTGACGGGCACCTTCTTCGATGCCTACAGTCCCGAATTCGTCGCGCTCTTCAAGTCGATGGCCGAGTCCGCCCCGATTCTCTTCGGCCTCGTGCTCTTCCTTTTCTCGGCCGTGATTCTGAGCCCGTCGGCGACGGTTGTGGCGCTCATGCCTTTGGGCGCTGCGATCGGCATTGATCCGCTCTTTCTCGTGGCGCTCTATCCGGCCACCTGCGGCGACTTCCTGATTCCGGGCGGCGCGCAGATCGGCTGCTGTGCCTTCGATCGGACGGGCACCACCCATTTGGGAAGCTGGGTGCTGAACCATTCCTACATTCGTGCCGGGCTGGTCCATGTGATCACGGGCGTTACAACCGGCTGTCTCATTCACTCGATCCTTTAAGCGTCAGGATCATTCTGTCGTTCGTCCCGCCTCGGAAAGCTCTGCCGAGCCTGTTTGTCCCAGGCTTTCCTGCCATGAGAGAGCATTCCGGGGCGCGGACGGCACTGCCCTCTGTTGATTGTGCCGGTGCCGGTCGGTCGTCACCGGCAGTATTTTGTCTTGAGGAAGCTGCTCCGGTTTTTTGTATGTGCTGTTTTACTCGGATGAATCCGAGTCATGTTGATCCGAGTAAACCCCTTTTGCTTCAAAGAACCAGCCCGAAGTTCTGCTGCACGTAGCGCTGCTGCGTGCCTTCGATGTCGCGGCGCCGGCGGATGTACCAGTCGATGAAGATCTTCACGCGGCGCAGGCGGGCGGCTTCCCGGGTGCTCGCAATGTAGTTGTCGATGTTGGGCACGTGCCAGCCGTCAAGCACCGGCACGAGCTTGCCTTCGATGATCTCGTTGTAGCAGTGGTAGAGCGGAATGTCGAGCAGTATTCCGCCGCCCGCAATAGCCATTTCCTTGGCTGCCAGAATGTTGTTGAACTTCGTCGTCGTGCGGAAATGGATAGGCGCCTGGCTGCTGCCCAGAACGAGGCAGCTCGAGTGCATTCTCACGCGTCCCGTGTAGAGAATGCCCGCGTGGTGAATAAGGTCGCCCGGCGTCTTTGCCGGATGACCGGACCGGGACAGGTACTCGGGGGCGGCGCACGCTACAAAGGCGGATCGGGTCACAAAGTGCTCGTCAAGCGTAGGCTGATTGACCGGACCGTAGTAGAGCATCAGATCGGTCTGGCCGCGCATGTACATCTGCGGATCATCATTCGAAATCACGTCGAAGCTGATGCCCGGATAGTGCTTCTGGAATTCGCCGAGCATGGGTGCAACCTGGCTTTACATGTAGCCCGGCTGGGCGCCGAGGCGAATGACGCCTTCGTCCGAGGAGAGCGATGTGTCGAGCGTGCTCAATTCCTTGCGCATCGCTTCCACAATCGGCCTCACGCGGCCGCAGATTTCCAGACCTCGCTGGGTCGGCTGCAGAACGGGGCCGTTGCGTTCGAAGAACTTCAGGCCGAGCGCATTCTCAAGCGCGGCTATCCGCCGCGAAAGCTGCGAGCGGTCCATGCCGTGCTCGTTCGCCGTGCGGGCCATCGACTTGCCCTGCATCACGTCGAGCACGAGCTCCCATTCGTTCAAATTCATCATCAGCCGGAACTTGTCCATAGCGTGCGCGTCCGTCTACGTTGATCGTGCTTGTCATGCACGATGAAAATCTTGCTTTTCCTTTTTTCATCGTGCGTCAAAGGATCATATTGTCGCACCGGCGTGATGAAATCCGCACGATGAAAAATGTTGCCCGAATCATTTTGTAACGCATTTGTTTTTCTAAACTGCCGTCACCCACAGCTGTAATTGCCGAAACAGGAGACCGACATCCCGTTCGGCGCATGCAGCCGGTTTCATCCAATAAACCAAGGAGACAAAAAAAATGGTATGGATTGGACTGGTCATCGACATTCTGACCTTCTACCTGATCTACAAGAACTATGAGGCCCGACTCACGCTGGCGCTTTCGGGCGCCGTGATGGCTCTCATCGGTTCGCTTTTCGCCGATTCCAACGTCACGCTCGCGACGGCCGTCGGCGCCTTCGTCAAGCAGCTCGTCAACCCGGGCCTCGGTCCGACCATCGTTTCCGTGATGGGCTTCGGCGCCGTCATGA
Organism: bacterium; assembly: GCA_037424205.1. Classification (GTDB taxonomy): domain Bacteria; phylum Pseudomonadota; class Gammaproteobacteria; order Burkholderiales; family Burkholderiaceae_F; genus Sutterella. Next base: position 13,033 of record JAXZEJ010000015.1, read on the forward strand.
CCTACACGAAGTGTTCCGATCATCTGGTCCGCGCGCTCGTCGGCCCGCTCACCAAGGTTCCGTTCATCGTGATTCCCGGCACGGTGATCATTACCTGGGTTCTCAACATCGTTCTGCCGTCCGCTGCCGGCGTTGCCGCCGCCGTGGGCGTTCTGCTCATCCCGGCTCTCATCGCCATGCGCGTTCATCCGATCATGGCCGCCGCCTCCGTGTTTCTCGGCACCTGGGGCTCCGTCATCAGCCCGGGCCTCATGTTCAATCCGCAGGTTGCCGACATCGCCTTCAAGGCCGGTGAAATCTCCTTGCCGGACGCCATGATCGTCATCTTTGCCGAAGCCGTTCCCGCCATGGCCGCCGCAGTTGCCGCCGCCATTGTCCTCGCCGTGCTCTGCATGGTGCTCAAGGAAGGCGTCGGCTCCGTCGCCGCGCCCGCCGCTCAGGTCAATGCCGAAGGCGAATCCGTGAGCATCAATCCGTAGATCGGA
>JAXZEJ010000016.1:0-4632 GCA_037424205.1 bacterium
CGGAATCTCCCGCCGCATCGTCTTCAACGCAGAAAGCGGAATGCCGGCTATTTCTTCGAAGTATCCAGAACCCAGTACTGATTCTTGTTGGGGTTGCCTTCGTTCTTCAAAACCAAAGTCGCCTTTCCATGCTCGAGATCAGAAGCCACAAGAGTCGGCTTGCCCTTTTCGTCGTACGTGACCGTAACCTTGTACTGCGTTACGTCAATCAGCTTGCCCTTATTTTCATTTTTGACGTCGGCCTTGTCGGCAAACGTCAGCACCACCGTGCCCTTGCAGCTGACTCCCTGGCACTCCTTGTACCAATTCTTCTTGTGCATGCGCCAGATGACATAGCGGGTGTCGACGCCGTCCGCCTGAAGCCCAACAACCGAAAACTCGACTGGAGCGCAATGAAAACTATCAAAGGGCGCCATTACATGCCGTTTTCGGTTGTTCACGTATTTGAGAACGGCGGACGCAGCAAAACGGTTTTTTGCGGTTTTACATGTTTTCGCCCCTGAAAACGGCGTTTTTCACCGTTTTCCATGCCCAAAATGCAGGTATTCAGCAGTACTCTTTTTGCGCGCGCATTCATTTCAATCACTGTTGCACGCCGCACACAGGCATCGTCTGCCAAGACCTGAAAAGCGCGCCCCTTTCCGCAGCCGTGTTCACGTCGTTGAGAACGGAAACCGTCCGAAAACAACAATTTTCGGTTTTGCATGTTTTCCGACAGAAAAACGAGCATTTTCTCCGTTTGCAAGCCCAAAAACGCAGGTATCCGGCAGTACTCTTTTTGCGCGCGCCATCATTCCACACGCTGTTGTCTGCAGAACACTGTCGGTCCCCATCCGAAACAAACTGGAGGCTTCGTCGGGAAGCGACCGTTCTCAGCACATCGGCGCACCCCGCAAATAGGACTGTTCACGTCTTTGCGAACACGCTGATACGAAATACAAAAAATCGAGTTTTTGCAGGTTTTCATGTGTAAAAATGCCGTTTTCAACTGTTTTCGGACTCGAAATGCACGTTTTCTGAAATACGTGTCCCTTTCCGCCCTCGCGGGTCGGAGTCTTTTGCCCGTCGTCACAAAACGTCCGAGACCTTGTCATTGGGTAAAATGCAGCAGTGCGAATACAAGAATAAATCGAGGAGAAGACCATGCCCGCAAACCTTCAGTCCCAATCGATCATCCGCGTCGTGGACGACGATCCCGACGTCAGGCGCTCCTGGAAGTTCGTGCTTGAAGGCGAAGGCTGGAACGTGCTCACGTATGCGAGCGCCCTCGAATTTCTGGAAAAGGACAGTCCGTTCGCGCCCGGATGCCTGGTGCTTGACGTGCGCATGCCCGGCATGAGCGGGATCGAGATTCAGCATGCGATGAAGCTTCGCGGCGACAGGCTGTCCATCATCTTCATTTCGGCCCACGGCGACATCGACATGGCCGTGAAGTCCATGAAGGACGGCGCGGACGACTTTCTCTCGAAGCCCGTGACGCCCGAGCGCCTCATTGAAGCGATTGCGAAGGCAGTCGAGCGCGATGCGAAGACGCGCGCCGAATCCGCGGCTCTTGAAAAGGCCCGCGCTGCCTTCCGCAGGCTTTCCGCCCGCGAGCAGGAGGTGGCGCTCGGCGTCGCCCGCGGCGGCCTCAACAAGCAGATTGCCTTCGAGCTCAACATCACGGAAAAGACCGTGATCGCGCACCGAAGCTCGCTCTGCAAGAAGCTCGGGCTCAGAACCGCCGCCGACATCACGCGCCTCATGATGCTCATCAACCCGGAGGCGGTCACCGCCGCCGCAGCCTGCGACGAAGAGGCCTGACGCCTCCTCCCTGCCCTGCAAAGACGAAAAAAGCCGCCTCACGGTCACCCGTTGAAGCGGCTTTCAACTTTTTGAAGACCCGGATCCGACCCGCCCCGGAGGTTAGGGCGGGACCGGAATCACAAGGTCATCAGAGGAGAATCGGCTCGTAGTAGCCTGCGAAGAGCACCGAGGCGCGGAGAAGAAGCGCACCGAGGATGCCGAGTGCGGCGCCCACGGCAACGGCGCTCCGGCTGCGCGTTGCGAGGTTGATGCCGAGCGGGATCAGCGAGCCGCAGAGGACTGCGCCGGCCAGGAACATCACGGACTGCGGACCCGAAACGAGGGCCTCGGCGCCGGCACGTGCGGCGGCGGAGGTGGAGCTCATCGCGACATGCACGAAGGCAAAGATCGTGAAGAGTTCGGCAGCCTCGACCCAGAGGGACGTGCGGCGGCTCCAGAGAACCTTTTCATGCGGGATACGACCGGAGATCACCAGAAGCTCGATGCAGCCCATGGCGGAGGCCATGCCGGACATGATCCAGAGAAGCGGGATCAGAGCTGTGTTCCAGAGCGTGACGCCGACAGCCTGCGTCAGCAGAAAGCCCGAGTAGATCGTGGCGGCAACGCCGACGGCGGCGGCGACATAGTTGAACAAGTCGCCCGCAACCAGCCTGCGGCAGCCGTCGCCCTTGAAGATCACGCCCGCAAAGACGAGCGAGTAGAAGAGCGTCAGGCAGCACTGCAGGACGAGCAGGCAAATGCCGATGAACATCCAGCTGCCGAAATTGAAGCTCATCTCCATGAGAGCGGAGATGGCGGCCATCGGCAGATTGAGAATGCGCGTCAGATGACTCATCACCAGAAGCGTGCCCAGAATGCCGGTGATCGTGCAAACGTAGACGAGCGCCTTCTCACGCACCCAGTTGTTGAGGAACATTCCCATGCCCGAGAGACCCACGAGCCAGAGGAAGAGCGCAATCGTCCAGCCCCAGTGGGCGGCTTGGACCTGCGCGGTGAAGTCGGAGAGATCCATCATTTCTGCACCACCACATAGAAGTTCGGTTTGGTCCCATGGCTCTCAAGGAGCGTCTGGGTCTTGGAAGCTGCGATCTTGCGGGAGATCTCGGACTGCGGGTCGAGCGTGTCGCCGAAGAGGCGGGCGCCCGCCGGGCAGGCCGTCACGCAGGCCGGCTGACCGCCGTTCCGGACAAGCTCCAGACAGCCCTCGCCCATGCACTTGCTGGGCAGGCCCGTCTTCGGGTTCGACCAGCGGGCGTCGTACGGACAGGAGGCCACGCAGTAGTTGCAGCCGATGCAGCGCTTCGGATCGTTGCGCACGAGGCCGTTCTCGTCATAGTAGTTGGCGCCGAACGGGCAGGTCGTGACGCAGGGCGCTTCGGAGCACTGCTGGCACTGAACGAGGAGCTGCATCGGACGGTTCTTCTCGACCTTCACCTGGCGGATGTTGCTGCACACCGTCTTCCAGGCCGGGTTGAACTCATTGATGAGATCCGGATAGTTGGTCTGGGCGCAGGCCGAAATGCATGCGCCGCAGTTGATGCACTGGGTCGCATCGAAGAGGTGCGCCAGCTGTTTTTTGACTTGCTTCATTATTGCTTACCCCTTGATGCGCTTGACGCGAATGCAGCTGTTGTTGGCAAGATTGCCGTAAACGGGCTCTGCGTAGCCGGTTGCGAACCAGTGCGAGTTGATGCCTTCCTTGACGAAGGCGAAGCGCGGATCGTTGACCAGCTCCTTCGTGCGAACGCCGCCGGAGAAGCCGAAGGCGAAGACGCTGCCCGCCACGACCTTCTTCGTGACCGTGACGACGACTTCAGCCTGATAGCTGCGGTCGACGCCTTCAACCAGAACCTTTTCCTTGTTGGAGATGCCGAGGCGCTCTGCGTCGTACGGATTCATCCAAAGCGTGCGGTCGCCCATGAAGCGGGTGGTCGCGGCAAAGAGGTTGAGGCCGGAGGACGACGTGCAGTTCTTGCCGGAGACGAGCACGAATTCGTTGCTCGCGGGCTTCGGAGCCGTATAGGCCGGAGCCGGGAAGTAGTCGCTGATCGGCTTGATCTTGTCGTAGCCGGGCTTCGAGAATGCCTTGAAGCCGTAGATTTCGATCTTGCCCGTGGGCGTTCCGAAGGGCTTCTTCCAGGGATAGACACCGTACTTCTTCTTGTTGACCGTGGTCCAGCCCTTGGTCTTGAAGTCGTTGAGGATCTTTTCGCCGGAGCCCGGATTCTTGGCCTCCTGAGCCTTGACGAAGCTTGCGATGCCCTTGTCGTCGAACTTGTTCCACCAGGCGTCGAACTCGTCGGCGGTTCTGCATTCCTTGTAGCCCACGCGTTCGGCGCGCTCCGGATAGGCGCGGCGGAGGATTTCGAGAAGGATCCACACGTCGTGGCGCGCTTCAACGCCTTCGGGCGGACGGATGCCGGCGTCGTTCATGTGAACGGAGCCGTCAAGCGCCCACTTGACGCCGGCGGTTTCGCGGCGTTCGAGGTAGTACGTGGCCGGAAGCACGTAGTCGGCATAGTCGCAGACTTCATGCGGAAGCAGATCCTGCACGACAAGAAGGTCGAGCGACTTCAGGGCCTTCGCCAGGCGCTCGGAGTCGGATTCGCGATGGAAGAGCGTCGTGCCGACGGAGAAGAGCGCGCGGATCGGATAGGGCTTGCCGGTGATCATGGCGTCAAGCGCGGTCCAGAGATTGCCGGCGGATTCCGGGCAGACCATCTTGTCGATGCGCTTGGCCTTGACCATTTCCCACTTTTCGCCGTTCGGCCCCTTGCCCGCGGCGACGCCGGGACGCTTGAAGCCGCCGCCGGCAGTCACGACGAT
>JAXZEJ010000017.1:0-1690 GCA_037424205.1 bacterium
CTCGGAGAAAAGGCTGATGCCGAACTCTGTGCGGCAAGCGATGCCGTCTTCGCGGCAACGGGCGCGGGGCGTCCCGTCATGCCGGCATTCGCTTCCAAGGCGAAGACCGGACTCGTGGACGCGCTTACCTTCCTTCGGGAAAACGGCAGAGGCCCCGGCAATAAGACGGCTTATGAGGGACTCAGGGTCGTCGTGCTCGGAGGCGGCGATACGGCGATCGACTGCGCCCGTACGGCCGTCAGGCTGGGCGCCTCCGAGACGCTGCTGGCCTGCCGTCGTCCGGTGGAGGACCTGAGGGCCTCCAGGCGCGAGGTGCAGCATGCGCGCGAAGAGGGCGTCGATTTTCTGACGCAGGTGACGCCTGTTGATGCGCTTGTCGATGAAGCCGGCGCGCTCAGGGCTCTCGTTCTTGAGGACGTGCGGACGGGCGCGCGGTCGACGATTGAGACGACGCGTGCGGTGGTGGCATTCGGTGAGAAGTGCGAGCGGCTCGAGTGGCTTGCCGCCGAAGGCGTTGCCTACGACGAGGAAAACCGAATTCTTGTCGATGAGGAAGGACGCACGGCTGCGCCGAAGATCTGGGCGGGCGGCGATGCCGTCAGAGGCCCCGCGCTTGCCGTCGACGCCGTGGCCGACGGCCGAAGGGCCGCGCTCTCGATTGCGCGTGCGATCGGCCTGATGTAAAACGAAGAAGAAATGACCGGAGGAACAAATGCCTGTTTTTGAAGACATGATGGCGGCGGCCGGAGGCGGGGAGGCGCTCGAAGGCGCCCCCGCGGGCACGCCCGTGCTTGTCACGCGCCGATGCGTGCGGATGCTCCATCAGGCCTCGGCATGCCTGAAGTGCGCCGAAGCCTGTCCAGCTCATGCCCTTTCGGTGAAGTCCGCAAGCGTAACGGTCGACGCCGCCTCCTGCACGGGGTGCGGCGCCTGCGCGGCGGCCTGTCCGGCCGAGGCGCTTTACATGCGCGCGCCGGGCGTCGAGCAGTCCGAGGCCTTTATCGAACGTGCAGGGACCGCGGAGACGCTTTCAATTGCCTGCGGAGAGGCTGCGAGGGATGCGCGCCGCATGGCCGACCTTGCAACGGCGTGCCTCGAGACGATGGACATGTCGCTTTTGGCGGGGCTCGCGGCCGAAAGAGCGGGAGAGAAGTTCGAGCTCCATTTCATTCACGGTGCGTGCGAACGCTGCGCCAGAGCCGGCGCCTGCCTCAATCCCCTGAAGCATTCCGAAGGCTGGAAAAAGGCGTTCTCCGTCATTGCGCCCGGTGCGAAGGTTGAAATCCATTCGGCACCCAAAAATGTTGATTCGAGCCGTCGCCAGTTCTGGGGCCGGCTTCTCAGGAAGGCCGAGATCGACGTCAAGCCCGACGTGCCCTTCGACGAGGCGTCGCTTGCCTGGCTTGAAAGCGTTCCGTTTCGAACCGCGCCGCCCGCCCGCAAACGCTGGCTCGATGCGCTCGGAAGGCTTCGCGAGAATCATCCTGAAGCCCTTCAGGCCCTGATGGATGCGCCGGGACGCCCCGTCTTCACGGCGCCCAAAATCGACTGCGACGCCTGCACGGCCTGCGGGCTCTGCCCGACGGTGTGTCCGTCAGCAGCGCTTGAGGAGGAAAAGAAGAACGGCCTCACGCTCATGAAGGTGACGGCCGCAAAATGCATCGGATGCGGGCTCTGCGCCGACATCTGC
>JAXZEJ010000018.1:0-12363 GCA_037424205.1 bacterium
CAGGAACACCGGCCCGCTTCGCTTTTCTGGAAATATTACTGATTTCCGACAATGAGCTTGCCGGTCTGGCCGTCGAGCACAAGCATGCCCTGAACGCCGCGGGCCTCCTCGCGGGTTGCAAAGTTGCCTACGCGAACGCGCCAGAGCGTGCCCGCCTTGCGATTGAGCGGAGCCTTGTACGCTGCATAACCCTTTGCGCTGAGCTCCTTGACGAGCTTGTCGGCATTGCGTTCGCTGCTCGTGGCGAGCACCTGAACGTAAAAGCCCTTGGCATCGGGTGCGAGCGTCGTCTTGGCGGCAGGCTTCGCTTCGGCCTTCCCAGGCTGGGGCTTGGCACTCGGCTTGACGGCCGGCGCCTTTGCATCGACCTTGGCATCGGCCTTCGCCTCAACCTTCGGCTGGGAAGCCGGTTCGGCCTTCACGGGCTGACGGGCTTCGTTGGCCAGATTGGCCTTGGAAGTCGACTGATCCTTCTCGGCGTTGACCGCAGTGACGTCGACGTCGCCGGACGTGCCGGGCACGGCTTCAAGCGTCGTCCTTGCCTTTTCAGGCACGCCCGGAATTTCGGTCGTAACCGGGGGTTTGGAATCCTGCTCCTTGTCGAGAAGAACGGGAGCAACAACGATGGCTGCGAGCATCAGAGCAGCCGCGCCCACCAGCTTGTAGCGGGCGCGCTGGCGCTGAAGCAGGATGGCCTCATCGGGAATTTCCTCCTCATACTCGGGCACGGGCTTCCTCTTCATGAAGCCGAACCCCGGCAGATGGAATCCGCTCTTTTTTTCCTCCGCCGGCTTTTCCTCCGCCTTGGCGTCAGCCTCGGGTTCGGGCTCCGGACGGCGGGGCGCCTCGGGCGCCGGAGCGCTGCCGGTATCTCCAAGCACAATGCGGGCTTCCGGCGCCGCAGGCTCGCGAACCTCTTCAGACTCCGGCTCAACACCTTGCGGAGTCTTCGGTTCAAAGAAAACAGGCTCGCGCGGCTCCGCCTCGGGAGCCGGCATCACGTTCTCTGCCTCAGCTTCGGGCTCAAGAGGCTTGCCCTCGCCCACGACGGTGAAGGCCGGCTGCTCCTCGCGAACCTCCCAGGGAGCGGGCGCCTCATCGGAACCCGCGAGCTGCGGCTCAATCCGGGGCGCTTCGGGGGCCGGTTCGGCCGGCTTCTCTTTTTTGAACGGGTTCGAAAACTGCATGGCGTGTGCCCCTCAGTTGGTGTTGGGTCTCGCGGACCTGTCTTCGCTGCCTCAGCGGACGATGCCTTCCTTTGCAAAGACGTCGAGCGCAGCGGTCACGGTAACGAAGGATCCGAATATAACGATTCTAACAGGCTGCTTATCGCCCGATTCGGCCCCACCCGCATTTTTTGCGGCGCTTTCACGCGCTGCGGCAAGCGCTTCGGCCACATCATCATGCTTGGAAATGCGGGAGGGTTCCACGCCGCCCGCAAGCATCGCCTCGTAAAGCTGTGAAGCACTGGCCGCACGCGGTCCCGTAAGGGAGGCGATGTGCCATTCGTCAAAAGCGTCGGCAAGGATGTGCATGACGCCCGTCATGTCCTTGTCGGCGAGCATGCCGCAGACAGCAATCGTGTGTTCGCCGGGCTTGCGGCTGCGAACGACGTTCGTCAGAAGGACTTCGGCAGCCTGAGGGTTGTGGCCGACGTCGATCACCGTCGGAACCGGATTGTTCGTAATGAGCTCGAATCGTGCCGTAAGGCGAACGGTGCGAAGGCCCGTGCGAATGTCGTCAAGCGTGACCGGAACGCGATCCATCAGAGCCGCGACGACGGCAAGAACGCCGCCCGCATTGCGGTACTGGTTGACGCCCGCGAGCGCGGGTTCGGGAAGATCCTCAAAAAGAACGGCGCCCTCGGCAAAGGAGAACGTGCCGTCATCCTTCACCTTCACAGTCCAGTCTTCGCCGGCGAAGAGGCGCTTGGCGCCGATCTTGGCGACGTAGTCGCGAACGGTGGACGGAACATTGCCGTCCGCACAGACCGCCGGGCAGCCCGGACGATAGATGTGAGCCTTCTCAAGACCGATCGCCTCGCGCGTATTGCCGAGGAAGGCCACGTGGTCGATGCCGATCGTCGAGATGACGGCAGCATTGCTGTCGATCGTGTTGATGGCGTCGAGACGGCCGCCCAGGCCGATTTCGAGAATCACGACGTCGAGGTTGTCCTCGCGGAAGATCTTCAGGATCGCCAGAGCCGTGTACTCGAAGTAGGAAAGCGTCATGTCGCCGCGAGCCTTTTCAACGGCGCGGAAGGCGTCGATGAGGCGCTCGTCGCTCACTTCGCGCCCGTTCACGACGCAGCGTTCGTTGAGGCGGATGAGATGGGGAGACGTGTGCATGCCCGTCGTATAGCCGGCAGCGCGGTAGATGCTCTCAAGCATTGCGCAGGTCGAGCCCTTGCCGTTGGTGCCGCCCACCGTGATCACGGTCTGCGAGGAAAAGTCGAGTCCCATGCGGTCAACCATGGTCTTCATGCGCTCGAGTCCGAGATCGATGGGCTTCGAATGCAGCACTTCAATGTGCGTGAGCCACGCATCAAGCGTTTGAGCATCAAACATGATGGAAAATCTCCGATAACTAAAAATCAAAGAGCCGTCCGTACGACGCTGTCTGCGCTCGTCTCGGGCGGCTCAAAATGGCTTGCTTTCCGGGGCCGGGCGTCAGGCGCCCGCAACCGGCGGCTTGCGCATCAGGTGCTGCGTGAGGCAGGAAATGCGCGAGCGCATCTCGCGTCGGTCGACGATCATGTCGATCTGGCCCTTGGCGAGAAGGAATTCGGAACGCTGGAAGCCCTCGGGGAGCTTCTCACGGACGGTCTGCTCGATGACGCGCGGGCCGGCAAAGCCCACAAGCGCCTTGGGTTCGGCGATCACGACGTCGCCCATGAAGGCGAACGAAGCGGAAACGCCGCCCATCGTCGGATCGGTGAGAACCGAAATGAAGGGAAGGCCCGCCTTGTGAAGGCGCGTGATGGCGGCCGTCGTCTTGGCCATCTGCATGAGAGAGATCAGGCCCTCCTGCATGCGGGCGCCGCCCGAGGCGGCAAAGCAGACAAAGGGAGCGTTGAGACGGATCGCCTCGTCAACGGCGCGCGAGAATCGTTCGCCCACAACGCTGCCCATGGAGCCGGCCTGGAAGCGGAACTCGAAGGCCGCCGCAACGATCGGCTGGCGGCGAAGCGTGCCCGACATCGCAACGAGCGCGTCGGTCTCGCCGGAAGCAGCCTGCGCCTGAGCAATGCGCTTGGGATAAGGCTTGCTGTCAACAAAGCCGAGCGGGTCCACGCTGCGAACGTTGGCGGCAATTTCAACGGCGCTCTCGGGATCAAGGAAGGCGAAAAGGCGCTGACGGGCGCCGATGCGGTGATGGAAGCCGCACTTGGGGCAGACCTGAAGGCTCGCGCGGAGCTCTTCCGTGTACAGCGGCTGATCGCAGCCGGGACACTTGGTCCAGACGCCTTCGGGAATCGGGCTCGGCTTCTTGCGCTCGCTGTCGTCCTCGCGCTTGATCTTGGGGAGAATGTGCGTAATCCAGCTCATATGCTCTCAATCATTTCCGGTTCGTCCGCTTCCTGTCGTGCATCAACAGGAGGGACGGTTTCAAAACTGCGCCAATTATATCGCCCGGGCGGCCGCTTCAAGGCAGCCCCCGGATCGGCTTCACGGATTAGCGGAAGGATGTTCAGGATCCTCCCAGCCGAAGGGACTGGAGCCCGCGGCAGGGATCGACGGATCCTCGTAGCCCACGCCCATGAGATAGAGACCGTTCGGACTGAAGGTCGGCGCGGCAACCGCACGGCTCTTCGCCTTAAGGACCTCCTCAACCCATTCGGGCTTCTCCCGTCCGGTGCCCACATAGATGAGCGTGCCCACGATGTTGCGCACCATGTGCTGCAGGAAAGCGTTCGCCTCGATTCGCACGCCCACGAGGCGTCCCTTGCGTTCGATCTCGAGACGGCGGATCGTGCGCACGGGGCCCGAAGCCTGGCATTCGGAGGCACGGAAGCTCGTGAAGTCGTGCTCGCCCACGAGGCATGCGGCACCCTCTCGCATCTTTTCAACATCAAGAGGCCGGAAGACCCAGCCCGTCAGATCGTCAAGAACGGGAGAGCGCACCGGATCGTTGTAGATCCAGTATTCGTAGGTGCGCGAGCGCGCGGAAAAGCGCGCATGGAAGTCGTCGGAGACGCGGCGGGCCCACCGCACCGCAACACCGGGCGGCAGATACGTGTTGAGACCGCGCACCCAGCTTCGCTCGGCGCGGTTCGCATCGGTATCGATGCTCACCACCTGCTGCATGGCATGCACGCCCGTATCGGTGCGGCCCGCACACATGGTCGGAGTCTTGACGCGAAGGAAAGTTTCCAGCGCTTCCTCAAGCGCCTCCTGCACGGACGGGCAGTCGGGCTGGATCTGCCAGCCGTTGAAGCCCGTTCCGCGATATTCAATGCCTAGAGCAATCTTCACTTTTTATCCGAGAGGGACTTGATTTTTTGTTCGAGGGCTTCGGCGCGGGCGCGATGCTCATCGCTGCCTCGGCGCTTCACTTCCTCCAGAAGTTCGAGCGCCTCCTTGACGGCGCCCAGGCTCACGAAGCTCGTGGCGAGCTTGAGCTTGGAGTCAAGCGCCTTTGCGAGCGCGCGCTCCTTGTCGGATTCGCGGCCCTCAGTCTCAGGCGCAGCGGCAGGCTTTTCCTCCTGCACGGGCTTTTCGGCAGGCTTGGCCTTTTCAGGCGTCTTTTCCGGCTCCGCATCATCGAGATCGAGCGAAACGCCGTCGAGAATCGCCGCCGTCTGTTCCGGCACGCCGCGAACCGGCCCCTTCTCATCCTCGTCAAGAGGCGGGAGCTCGTCATCATCCGGATCGAGCCAAGGCTGGTCGGCAACAGAACCGGCGGTCTTTTCACGCTTTTCAGACTTTTCCGCCTCATCCTTCTGCGCCATGGCATAGGCCATTGCGCCTGCGCCCATGGCGCCGGCGGTCGTGCCGTTCTTGACTGCTTCGTCAACGGTCTTGCTCACGGCTGCAAGCTGAGCTTCGGAAGCAGGCGGCACCTCCTTCTGAATCATGACGGAGGCAGGCTTGCTCTCCCCTTCCGGCTCCTCCTCGCGCTTGCGGGAGCGCAGCCCAAGAAAGACGAGAAGCGCCAGAATCAGCGCGCCGATTCCCCACAGACCCTTGTTGGCCATGAGGCCGCCGGCTTCGGCATCAGTCTTTTCGGGCTCGGCCTTGACGGGCTCGGCCTTAGGAGCTTCGGGAGCAGCCGCCGGCGCTTCGGCCGGCTTTTCCTCAAGGGCGGGCTTATCCTCGGCCTCCGCGGCCTTGGCTTCGGCTCTGGCTTCGGCAGCAGCCTCGGCTTCAGCCTCTACGGCTTCGGCCTTTTCCTCTTCGAGGGCCTGCTGGCCGGCTTCGGCGACCTCTTCAGGCGCCTTGCCCGCCGTGCGCTCGCGATCCTGCGCGTCGGCCACCTTGGCGGCGGCCTCATTGGAGAGACGCTGAGCGTCGATCAGATTCTGAGTCGGTCCTGGAATGACGGTATCCGCGCCGTGCACTTCGCGGAAGGCAGCGACGGGATCGATGGCAAGCACTTCCTCAATGGCGGGCGGATTGAGAACAGCCCCTGCTTCAAGCGCACCGGGGTTGCCGGCCTTGAAGGCGGACGGATTGCGGTTGCGGAAGGCGATGACGAGCTGTTCAAGCGTGCTGCCGCGATAGCTTGGCCAATAGAGGGATGCGACGGACCAGAGCGTCATGTCCCGCTGCACCTCGAAAGGCTGCGAAGCGTCGAAGCCGTTGAGAGCAACGTATTCCTTGACGACGGAAGGCGCATAGCGTCCCTTGCGGCGAACCTTGACGGACTTTTCGGAAGCCTTGGCAGCCTGCTTTGCGGGCTCGGCCGCCTTGGGCGTCTCAACAGCAGCCTTGACCGCCTCCTGCCTTTGGGCGACAACGGCCTTCGGCGCCTCAGGCGCCGGCTTGGCGGCCTGAGCCGCTTCCTGCTTCGGCGCTTCGGCTGCCTTGACGGCTTCCGGGGCGGCCTTGGCCGTCTTCACGGCAGGCTCGGCCTTTGCGGGTTCGGACTTGGGCTCTGCGGGCACAACAAGAGGTTCGGGAACAACGCGTCGCGGCGCACCCTTGACGGTCGTTCGCTCGGCGGAAGGCCTGACGACGAAGACGCCGTCCTTGGACTGAACCTCATAGGCGCGTACGGTGACGGTGCCGCCGGCATTCATTTCCATGAGAAGCGGGAAACTGCCGGCCTTGAGAACCAGCTCGCCGTAGAGACGCAGGCGGATGGTGCCGTTCGTTCCATCGCGGGCAAGCTTGAGATCCTGAACCTGAGAGGGCCAGTTGACGCCTTCGCGCAAGTAGGTGGCGGGAGGCGCCACGCGCACGAGAAGCGGAGAAATCGTCAGATCAAGATCATTGATTTCCAGAAGAGCCTCGAGAGGTTCACCGGGTTTGCTTTCGACGGTCAGGTCACCGAGCGAGACGGCCTGGGCCGAAACGGCGAAGCCGAGAATTGCAAGCGCAGTTGCGCCCGCCAGCATGCGTTTTGCGAACATCATTGAATTCCGAACAGGCCCGACGCACCGGAATGACCGATACGAGAAGCCGTGAATAACCTATTGATGATACCTCATAGGCCTGCATGAACGGTAATCGGCATTAACCTCAGGCATTTTGGAAACGCCGACGGCAGGCACAAAAGCACCGCCGGGCAAAGTGCTTCGGCGGCGCCTGGGTCTTGGCATGGAAGCCTTATTTGCGATTGCGGAAGGCGAACCAGTACATGAAGACGAGCGCCGCGCCGGCGATCGTGTTGCCGACCGTGGCGGCAGAGAGGTTCTTGACGATGTTTTCGATCGTGATCACGTCAAGGGGCACGCCTTCGGGAGCGTAGCCGCCGAGCTTCAGCACGTAGGCGAGCGGCAGGAAGTACATGTTTGCGACACAGTGCTCGAAGCCGAGCGCCACGAAGGCGGAGACGGGAAGCACGACGCCCACGGCCTTGTCGACGACCGTGCGGCCGGCATAGCCCACCCAGACGCCGAGGCAGACCAGCAGATTGCAGAGAATGCCCTTGACCATGATCGTCGTCCAGTCGGCGGACAGCTTGCCGACTGCAACGTTCATCATGCCCTTGGCCATGGAGCCCATGTCGGCCACATGCGCGAAATATACGAGGGTGACGAGCACGAGAGCGCCCAGGAAGTTGCCGAGCCAGACACGGACCCAGTTCATGACAGCCGCACCCCAGCTGATGCGCCCGTCGACGGCGGAGCCGGCAAGCATGGTATTGCCGGTATAGAGTTCGGCGCCTGCAACGAGGACCAGATACAGCCCTAGAGAGAAGACCGCGCCGCCCATGAACTTCTGGATGGCGAACGGAAGCGTGGAATCGCTCATGAAGAGCGTGCAGAAGAGGCCGCCGAGCCCGATATAGAAGCCGGCGAGCATGGTGAGAGGCAGCTGGGTGCGCCAGTCCATGCTGCTTTTAGTGACACCTAGATTGAGAACCTTTTCAGTGATTTCCTTCGGGGTGAGTGCGTCGGGACGCAGTGCGCTGATTTCGGTCATTGGGAAGCTCCGGAATGTTTGAATAACTTTGGGCGAGGCCCGTTTGGAAAGCGGCCTCCCGGAGGCTTCGTTTTCCAAACCGGCCGCAGCTTCTGGCTCCGAGGAGCCGCAGACCACATGCAGCGCTGATGCAGGAACGGCCATTGTATTGAAGTTTTCAGACTTATTTGACGAACTACTGCCAAATTCAGCCGAAAGTAGTAGTTCCTTCTTCGAGAAACAACAACCAAAACGAAGAAAGCTCCCGAAGCGGCCGTTCTTTCCGGCTTCGGGAGCTTTCTTTTCATTCGAGTCCAGCGAATTACTTCGTCTGAATTTCGTCTTCTGGCGTACCAACGAGGTCGTACTCTTCACTGCCCGTGATACGGACCTTCACGAAGTCGCCCGGCTTGTAGGGCGTGAGGGTCTCGACATAGCACTTGCCGTCGATATCGGGCGAGTCGGCCTTCGTGCGGCCGATGGCAAGACCGGCCTCGTCGTCGTATTCGTCGATGATGACTTCTTCGACGGTGTCGATCTTGGCGCGGAGCTTTTCAGCCGAGATTTCGGCCTGCACTTCCATGAAGCGGTTGCGGCGCTCCTCGCGGACTTCATCGGGCAGAGCACCCGGCAGCAGATTGGCCTGTGCGCCGACAACGGGCGAATAGGCAAAGCAGCCGACTCGGTCGAGTCTGGCTTCGCGCAAAAAGTCGAGCAGATACTCGAACTCCTCCTCCGTCTCGCCGGGGAAGCCGGCGATGAAGGTCGAGCGGATCGTGATGTCCGGGCAAACGGCGCGCCAGGCGGCAATGCGCTCGAGATTCTTCTCAGCGCTTGCAGGACGCTTCATCGCCTTGAGAACGCGCGGATGAGCGTGCTGGAACGGCACGTCGAGATACGGCAGGATCAGGCCTTCAGCCATAAGCGGCACGATCTCGTCAACGGACGGATACGGATACACGTAGTGCAGGCGCGTCCACACGCCGAGTTCGCCCAAGCCCCTGCAGAGATCGAGAAGGTGCGTGCGAATCGGAGGATTGGCGCGAAGGTCGAGCGCATAGCGCCGGTCGACACCGTAGGCGGCCGTGTCCTGGCTGATGACGAGAAGTTCCTTGACGCCGGCATTAACGAGGTTTTCCGCTTCGCGCAGCACTTCGCCCGCAGGACGGCTGCAGAGACCGCCGCGCAGGTTGGGAATGACGCAGAACGTGCAGTGGTGGTTGCAGCCCTCGCTGATCTTGAGGTAGGCGTAGTGCTTGGGCGTAAGACGCACGCCGCACGAAGGCACCAAGTCGCCCCAGGGTTCGTGAGGACGCGGAAGATGGGTCTCGACCATCGCGATTACGTCGTCGACGGAATCCGGACCGGCGACGCCGAGCACCTTCGGACAGTGGTTCAGCACGTAGTTGCTGCCGTCGGCCTCCTTGCGGCCGCCGAGACAGCCGCAGACGATCACGCGGCCGTTTTCGGCAAGCGCTTCGGTAATGGCGTCAAGGCTTTCCTTCACGGCTTCGTTGACAAAGCCGCAGGTGTTGACGATCACGATGTCGGCATCGTGATAGCTCGTGCCGATGCGGTAGCCTCGGGCGCGAAGCTCGGTGACGATCCGCTCCGTATCGACGAGAGCCTTCGGACAGCCGAGCGAAACAAAACCGACGACGGGAATCTTGTGGGACATGAGTATCTATGCCTATAAAAGCAGTTGTATCGCGAGACTAGGATATCAGGCCTCTTCAGGCTTGATCCAGATCATCGCGGCGTGGCGGCCGGACTTCTCGCCGTCGCGGCGGAAGCTGTAGAAGCGGCGCGGATGCGAATAAGTGGAGAGACCGCAGTCGACGACATCCTCTTCGGCAACGCCTTCGGAAGCGAGCGCCATCCTGGCGAGCATGGCGAGATCGCACATCAGGCGATCGCCTTCGCCCTGCGTGAAGGCGCGTGCTGCCTCGGGCAGGTGTGCGAGCATCGCCTCGCGCACATCGGGACCGACTTCAAAGGCCTCGGGGCCGATGCGCGGAGCAAGCCAGGCGACAAAGCCCGTGCTTTCCGGAGCGCGCTCGCGCATGACGCGGATCGTCTTCTGAATGATGCCTGCGGCAAGGCTCTTCCAACCGGCGTGAACGGCAGCGACGACGGTGCCTTCCTTATTGGTGAGAAGCACCGGCAGGCAGTCGGCCGTCATGACCGTGCAGACTACGCCCGGCTTCGTGGAGACGGCGGCATCTGCCTCGGGCTCGCCTTCGGCCGCATCGGCGTCGATCACTTCAGTGCCGTGCACCTGCTTGAGCCACACGGGATCGGTGGGCACAAGCTGGGCGACGATGGAGCGGTTCATGCGCACGCAGGCGCCGAAGTCGCCCGTGTGCGGCGCAACGTTGAGGCCCATGATGCCTTCGGCGTTGCCGTAGACGCCGCTCGAGACGCCGCCGTCGCGGCAGGTGAAGAGCGCGTCGACCGATGCGGGAGCGCAATCCTTCCAAGCGGGCTGCAGGATATCGAGTCCGGGTTTCGTCAGTTCCATGACCTTCTCTCTTCCAGATGATTGTTGTTCAGAGGCGTTCGTTTTCAAAAACCTTGACGGGGACGTTCCACGGACCGAAGCCGAGATCCTCCATCAGGTCGATCATGTCGTCCTCGGGCGGCACGAACCATTCCATGTATTCGCCCGTGACCGGGTGATCGAGACCGAGCCTCGAGGCATGCAGAGCCTGGCGGTGGAAGTCGAGCTCGTTCTCAACCTTGACCGTGAGGCCGGGCGCGCGGCCGCGGTAGACCTGGTCGCCGATAAGCGGCAGGTCCTCGCTCGTGAGGTGAACGCGGATCTGGTGCGTGCGGCCCGTATCGAGGCGGCAGGCCACCCAGGAAACCGGCAGGCCCTCGATCGAGCTCCAGCCCACGCAGCGGGCGCGAGTGCGGGCGGGCTTGGCGCGAACGCCGGTGCTGCCCGGGAAGCACTTGAAGCGGATGCGGCTGCGCGGATCGCGGCCGATCGGCGTCTCGACGACGAAGTCGGGCGCGGCAGAGCCAAGCGTGAAGGCCCAGTACTCGCGCTTCACGGTGCGCTCCTGGAGCTGGCGCACGAGGTTGGTCTGCGCCGAAAGCGTGCGGGCGACGACCATCAGGCCCGTCGTGTCGCGGTCAAGACGATGGACGATGCCGGCACGCGGCACTTCGCGAAGTTCGGGATAGCGCCAGAGCAGGCCGTTCAAAAGCGTGCCGCACGGGTTGCCGGCGCCCGGATGAACAACGAGGCCTGCGGGCTTGTTGACGACGATGATCGCATCGTCCTCATAAACCACGTCGAACTCGACGTCCTCTTCGGGCGTAAAGGCGAGCGCCTCGTCGAGATGCGGCTCCTCAAGCAGCGAGATCTCGTCGCCCTCGGTGACCTTCTGGCGAACCTTCTGGACAACCTCGCCGTTCACCTCGACGCTTCCTTCCTCGATGAGCTTCTGCAGACGAGCTCGGGAAACGTCCGGCATCAGAGTGGCAAGAACCTTGTCAAGGCGCTCGCCCCAAAAACCTTCAACCGTGAAACTTGGTAAAGTGTCATCATCGGCCGCATTCCCAATATCGGGGAGGTCGTTATAATCCGAAAGTTCAGAATTTTCGCAACTGCTTGTCATGAATTTCAAGTTTCCTAATAAGCGCTTCGCCGCGAGGCTGATGGCCGTTACGGCCATCACGCTGGCGACCGCCTCCTGCTCCTGGCTCGAATCCCTCGACCGGGATCCGACGGCAGACTGGTCGGCCGACAAATTGTATACCGAGGCCCGAGCCGCTCTTGATGAGAGCAACTGGACCGACGCAAAAAACTATTACACCAAGCTCGAGGCTCGCTACCCGTTTGGAAAGTATGCACAGCAGGCGCAGATCGAACTGATCTATGCGAACTGGAAGGACGGCGATGCGGCTCAGGCCGTTCAGGGCGCCGACCGCTTCCTACAGGCCTACCCGAACCACGCCAACAGCGACTACGTCATGTATCTGAAGGCACTTGCGACGCTTAATGAAAATGACGGCTGGTTCGCGAAGCTTTCAGGCCAGGAACTTTCCGAACGCGACGCCAATGCCGCTCAGGAAGCCTTCGACATCCTCAAGGAGCTCGCGCTCCGCTTCCCCGACAGCCGCTACGCGCCCGAAGCGCGCCGCCGCATGCACCAGCTCGTGCTGGCTCAGGCAAAGCATGAACTTGGAGTTGCAGAATACTACTACGTTCGACACGCTTATGTCGCGGCCATTCAGCATGCGCAGCGCGTCGTAAGCGAATTCCAGAACACGCCGATGCGCGACGACGCGCTCGAAATGATCGCGAACTCCTACGACAAGCTTGAAATGCGCGATCTCGCCGAAGACACGCGCCGCGTGCTCGAACTCAACAAGGGCAAGACCGTCAAGGTTCGCCAGTAAGCAACCCGGTCGACATTCCAGTCCAAGAGAGGAGACTTTCCACAAGGAAGCCTCCTCTTTTTTTGCCTGCGGGCTCCCAGTCCTTGACCATCGTCAAATCAACAGCTTTTCGAGTCGAAAAATTCGCAAACACTATTGAGAATCATTCTCATTTTAGGCATAATGCTTTCAACGACAGCGAGCGCCAATCCTCTCCATCCAAGGACTACGGGGGTCGTCCGGAGAGATGCGGCGCCGGAAGGAACCAAGCGCCTTCCGTCTTGCGGGTTCATCTCCACCCGAGCTGTTGGGGGTCTGAGAAGCGGGGGGTGGGGGGAATGCGCCAGCGCCGCGTCTTTTTTAGGTTGGCCGGCAGTGGGGGGGGCCGTGGCGCGCCGCGGGGCGG
>JAXZEJ010000019.1:0-6542 GCA_037424205.1 bacterium
TGACGGGCTTGTCAAGATTCTTCGTTGCCGTTATAGGCGCAATCAGATCCTCATGCTTGAGCGTGAAAATGTCGGCCGGACTTTTCACAAGCTCCTCGTCGACCAGCATGTTGACGATCTTCTCGCCAAGGCCGTCGATGCCCATTGCACGGCGGGATGCAAAATGAACGATTGAAAGCTTCATCTGCGACGGGCAATACAGTCCGCCCGTGCATCGCGTGTCCTTCTCCTCCTCGTCACGGATCGTGGCGGATCCGCAGACGGGACAAACAGAGGGCATCACAAAAGGCGCCGCCCCTTCCGGCCGGCGCTCATGAACAACACGCACGACTTCGGGAATGACATCGCCGGCGCGACGAACAACAACCGTATCCCCCGGGCGCAGATCAAGCCCCGCAATATGATCTTCGTTGTGTAGCGTCGCATTCGATACGGTCACGCCGCCAACAAACACGGGCTTGAGTCGGGCAACCGGCGTGAGCTTGCCGGTACGCCCCACCTGAATGTCTATGGCTTCGCAAATCGTCAGAGCCTCTTCCGGCGGATACTTGTGCGCACAAGCCCATCGGGGCTCGCGAGCAATGAAGCCCAGCCTTCGCTGCAGCTCGAGGCTGTCGACCTTGTAGACAACGCCGTCAATATCGAAGGGAAGCGTGCGGCGAATTTCCGCCACTTCGTCATGGAAGGCCGCAAGAGCCGCCGGCCCCTCGACCCTTCGGCGAGCATCGGCGACCGGGAACCCGAGCGACGCAAGCCTGTCGAGCACCGCCGTCTGCGTGGGCGCAAATTCCCCGCCTGAGACTTCACCCAAAGCATATGCATAAAAATGAAGCGTGCGTCGTGCAGTCACCGCCGGATCGAGCTGGCGCAACGAGCCTGCTGCCGCATTTCTCGGATTGACGAAGGTCTTCTGGCCATCCTCAATCTGACGGCGATTAAGGGCCTCAAAGTCATCGCGATGCATGATCACCTCACCGCGGACCTCAAGCACATCCGGAAAATCTCCCTCAAGGCGAAGAGGAATTGTTCGGATCGTACGCGCGTTGGCAGTCACATCCTCGCCGGCGCTTCCATCGCCTCGCGTAGCTGCCTGCACAAGCACGCCCCTTTCATATCGCAGATTCGTAGCAAGACCGTCAAACTTCAATTCGCAGTCATAAACAACCGGAGGATCATCGTCCGAGAGTCCCAGTTCGCTTCGAACGCGGCGATCGAACGCCACGGCACCCTCGCTGGAAAAGTCGGTTTCGGTATGAATCGAAAGCATCGGCACTGCGTGCACGACCTTTGCCAAATCGCTTCTAACGGCACCGCCAACGCGGGCGGTCGGCGACGCAGGGCTCTTCCATTCCGGGAAACGAGCTTCAAGAGCCTTGAGTTCGTTGAACGTACGATCGTATTCCGCATCAGGCACGCTCGGATTATCAAGCACGTAGTACTCGTAGTCCCAAGTCTCAATCAGCTTTTCAAGCTCGCGCATGCGTGCGGGCGCCTTGGCAGGCTCGATGGCAGCCGCCTTGGCGGCGCCGTCGAAGTCGTCGTTCGATAGTTTTTCAGTCTTTGCGGAGTCGGTCATGGCACGAAGTCCGATAAAAAACCCGCCGCCGGGCATCTTGCGTCCGAACACGGCGGGTAGGATTTATGTTGGAGATCCGCAGATCGTCAGGCGCTTCTCGAGAAGAGGAGTCTTGCACGATCAGAGCCCGGACGCACGCCGCTGGCGGTCATCTGCGCATCCTGATGCTCAATCTCGTCCTGAAGAATCAAGGCGCCAGAAGCCTCAATGCGCTTGCCTGCGCCATCGACCCAAACCCCGCCGAGATGGCAGGCAATGTGATTGGCAAGCTGGAAGAAGCGCTTGAGGTCTCCTCGCGGAATATTGGCAAGCGGCACGTCAAAAGCCAGACGAAGCTGAGAGGCATCCGCTCCTGCAAGAGAAAGCGTCATCAGGGGCTCCTTGGAACCTTCGTCCACGCGAAGCTCCCAGCGGCCGCTGGCGCTTGCAAAGCCGGCACCTTCGGCAACCTTCGTCACCTCATCGAGCGTAAGACCGTTTTCACGAGGCGCCGGCACGATTGCAACTTCGATAACCTTGTCGTAATAACGGATGAAGCGGGAGATCTGGACTGCGGTCGCAATCGCCTTCTTCATGTCGCAGGACGTGCGCACGTCAACTTCATTCTGCGCAGCAGTCTGTTCGAGCACCTGAAGGAAGCTCGAAGCGGAAACCTCATCGAGCACCGCAGCACGGTTGGCAATGAGAATGGTAGCGACAAGATGCACCGCCTCGGCCGGCAGGCATTCGGACGGATAGTAGAGACCGTCCTCTGCGGACTTTGCCCAAATTGCCACGGGAAGCGGGAGCTCCAGCTGGCGGATCTGGGTCACGAGCGAATCCATGGCACCGAGCGGGAAGGTCTTTCCTTCATACGGCGTCACATCCAGCACCCACTGAATGCCGTGATCGACGGGCGGCTTTTCAACACCGGCAATGCGATTTGCCTTGCCGCCTTCGGCAGTCTCGCGCTCAAGGCGAGCCTTCTGTTCCTCAGCCAGCTTTTCGTAAACAGGGGGCTTTTCAGAAGGCAGGTCGTCGGCATCGGACTGCACTGCCGAAGCATTCGTCTCGGCGTCCTTCGCATCATCAATCTGAGGTTCGACGCGGGACTCGGACTTATCGTCTTCAAGCACGTCAGGGCGAGATTCTCGCGCCTGCAGGCGGCCCTTGCGGCCAGCACGCATGCGGCGCTCTTCACGCGTAGAGCGCCAAAAGAAAAAGGCAATGACCACCAGGGCGGCCACAATAAGAATGATCTGAGTCTGGCTCATGTGAGTGTTATCCGGCTTAGCAGGCGCCCGACGCGGGCGCAACTTCTGTTGATTGTACGCACATTTTTCCGATTCGCCACGCATTGCGTGCGCGGCAAGCCTTCTCAAGCTTCAGTTGGTCATCTTCACGGCATTCTCGATATCGACGCTCACCACGCGGCTCACGCCGGGCTCCTTCATCGTGACGCCCACCAGCGCCCCGGCGAACTCCATCGTCACGCGGTGATGAGTAATCATCAGGAACTGCGTATCAGTCGACATCCGCCTGCATAGGCCCGCCAGTCTCGCCTGATTTGCCTCATCAAGCGGAGCATCCACCTCATCAAGGAGACAGAAGGGCGCGGGATTGAGCTTGAAAATTGCAAAAACAAGCGCCGTTGCCGCCAGAGCCTGCTCGCCGCCCGAAAGCAGCTTCACGCTCGCATTCTTCTTGCCGGGCGGCTGAGCCTTCACCTCAACGCCCGCATCAAGCACATCCTCCCCGGACATGACGAGCGAGGCGGCACCGCCTCCGAAAAGCTCGGAAAACGTCTCGCCGAAATGGCCGTTCACCTCCTCAAAGGTCTCCCTGAGACGCCCTCGGGTCTCCGCATCAATCTTGCGAATCGCCGCCTCCAATGTTTCAATCCCCTTTTCAAGGTCAGCCACCTGGCGAGCCGTGGCTTCAAGCGTCTTTCTCACCGCCTCAAGGTGCTCGAGCGCAGCATGATTGACCGGACCCAATCCGGCGATTTCGCTGATGAGCCTCAGAACCTTGGCGCGAAGGCTTTGAGCCTTCAGCGGACGCTCGGCCGCACGCCGCGCCAGATCGACGCGATCCGCCTTGAGTTCGTCAAGACGCTCATCAAACTGGGTGCGCAGACTCTCCTTCATCTGCTGTTCCACACGCTTGACGCCAAGCGCCTCGGTCATCGGCATGATGTCAGCCTGTGCCGCCTGCCAGCGTCCCTGAGCCTCTGAAAGAGCGAGTCTGGCCGACGCCGTCTCATTGCGACGACGAACATGATTCTTTTCCGCCTCCTCCAGCATCTTCAATGCCGTCGTCGAAGCATCATTGCCTAGCACGCGAGCACATTCCTCCAGAAGCCTTGAAGCCTCAGCAATGCGCGCATCCTCGCGTGCAATGTCGTTTCTGAGAGCTTCCTCACTCTGTGCATAGAAACGGGCCGAATCTGCGTACTGCTTGAGTTTCGCGCGAGCAAGCGCAGCCTTGTGCCGAATATCGGAAAGCGCGGCCGACTTCGTCTTGAAGCGCATGTCGGCCCTGGCCAATTCGGCCAGTATGCCCGCGGCCGACCGTGCGGCCTTGCCCGCTGCATCATCCGCATCATCGGCAGAAACGCCTGCCTCTTCCGCAAGCGCTCTTGCCTCCTCGGCCTCGACCTCGAGCTCCTCCCTGCTGCGGCGCAAATCGGCAAGACGCACTTCGTAGGCGGCGACAGCCGCCTCCGCCGCCTTGAGCTTGAGCCTCAACTCGGAGACTCGCGCCTGCGCCGCACGGGCAGCCTGAGCCGACGTTCGCGCCGTTCGCTCGGCCGCTTCCGCCGCAGCACGGGCCGAATTTCTTTCTTCATCCAGCGTGCCAAGTTTTTCTTCGAGTGCGTAGAGACGCTCACGAAGATTGGAAATCTCCTGTTGCCGCGAGAGCACCGACTGACCGGGATCGCTTGCCGTCCAGACCACGAGGCTTCTGCGCGTCAAACGGTCGCCTCGTGGAGTCACGAGCATCACGCCATCGGGCAGAGCAGACCTGAAAGACAATCCTTCGGAAAGATTCCTCACGCAATAGACATTCGCGACAGCATCAACCATCGCAGCCGAAGCATCGCTTGAGCGGCATTCGACTCGAGAGGCCAGAGGCTCAAGCCTCATTCCATTCAATTCAAGAGCCGAAACCGGAGCCTCAGCCTCGCCGCGCTCGACAAACGAAACAACAGCAGGCGGCCTGCGGCCTTCATAGCCCTGCGCCATGGCCAGTCGGCTCAAGAATCTTGCGCCCAGTCTTTCTCCGACAACAGCTTCGACAGCCGTCACCCAATCGGGATCAGCCGACAGCATTTCGGACATGCGGGGAAGGCCGTCAAGACCTTCGGAAGCTTCAAAATCGGCGAGCTTTCCCTTAGCCTGTGCGCCCGCTTCAAGCGCTTCAAGAGCATCAAGCTTCGCCGCCGCCTCTTTCTCCTCAGTCAAAGCCGAAAAGTAGGCCTCGTTTTTAGCGTCGCGCAAACGTCTGGCATCCTCAGCCGCCGTTGCAGCCTCCTCTTCGCGAGCACGCGCCTCTTCGGCATAAGCCTCGGCCTCTTCATGGTCGAGCGCCAGCGCTTCAATAGCGGCCTTATCGGGCGCCTCGAACGTTTTTTCAGATGCAGCAAGCCTCAAAAGCCTCTGCTTGAGATCTTCGGCACGCTTTTCGGCAGCTTCAAGACGCGCAAGCGCCACACGGGCCTGAGCCTTCGCATCGGACTCAGACTTTCGAGCATCGGCCGCCTTGGCATTAACCTCGTTGAGAGCATCCTCTGCCGCGAAAACTTCCTCTTCGGCCGCCGCCTCCTCTTCATCAGAGAGTGCCAGCGCCTCCTCGAGCGAAGCGGTCTCATCCGCCTGCGCAGCCTTCGCAGCAGCCGTCTCGACAAGACGCCTTTCCTTGGCACCCTTCGCCTCGCGGGCTTCAGCCACGGTTCTTTCCGCCTCGGCTCTTCGCTCGCGCTGGCGTCTCTCCTCCGCCTCGGCTTCAGTAAGCGCGCGTTCGGCCTGACGAAGACCCGAAGCAGCTTCCGCCTCCCTGGCTTCAGCCTCCCGCGCAGCTGTTTCAAGCGCCGGCAGCGAGGCTGCCTCGCGAACGGCCTCTGCCTTCTTTTCCTCAATGCCGGCCTCGCAGCGAGCTATCTCAGCGGCAAGCACATCCAGCGTCTTTCTAACATCCTCATACTGAAGCCAGTACCAAAGGGATTCTGCGGCAGTGCGTTCGTCAACAAGCGCCTTCCACTTTCTTGCGAGCTCGGCCTCGCCCTCGAGTCTTGCAGCCTCCTCTTCCTTGACGACCTGCATGTCGCGGACACGATCAAGATTGCCCCTCGTCTGTGCAAGAAGCGACTCCGTTTCCTTGCGGCGTTCGCGGTAAAGAGAGACGCCCGCCGCCTCTTCAAGATAGACGCGCATTTCCTCGGGCTTTGCCCGGATGAAGTTCGAGATCATCCCCTGAGAAATGATGGCGTAGCTGCGGGGACCAAGCCCGGTGCCAAGAAAGATCTCCTGCACGTCACGGCGTCGTACCTGCTGATGATTGATGTAGTAGGCGGATTGGCCTTCAGAGGTCACAACGCGCTTCACGCTGATTTCGGCGAATTCGGCCCAAGGTCCCTTGAGACGGCCGTCATCATTCATGAGAATGAGCTCGACGCTGGCGCGTCCGAGCGCATGACGAGTCGTCGAACCGGCAAAGATCAGCTCGCGCATGGAGGACGAGCCGCGCAATTCTGATACGCGCGCCTCGCCGAGCACCCATCGCACGGCGTCAATGATGTTTGACTTGCCGCAGCCGTTGGGCCCGACGATCCCGACGACGGGATGCTCGAGCTCGATGAGCGCCGGATCGGCGAAGCTCTTGAAGCCTGCGAGCTTGATCTGACGTAAGCGCAAGAATGCCTCCTCGGTTGATGCGGCAAGGTTGATGGAAAACCTCATCCATTTTAATTGAGGCCCGCCGAATACAC
>JAXZEJ010000020.1:0-7886 GCA_037424205.1 bacterium
GGCTGAGGATATAAAGTCCTCACCCCTATCCGATTTCGTGCAAAATGCAGGTTAGAATCTCCTGTATGGGGCGGCGCTGCGAGGGGCCGAACGCCGCGTTCGAAATCACTATATGGCAATAAGCTCGGCTTAAGAAGCGAAAAAATCGACTCATCGGGGTTTGCCTCAGGTCCAAAACTCTACTAGTTGTAAGGTGCGCCCTCGGATTAACCCCAATTTTTTCGCCTTTAGGCAATTCTCCTGTTGGTATCAAACAACACCGGATGCCATAGAACAATTCGACGATAATGATGTAAAGCGATACTTTTTTCGATCATGACCGAACCCAAGACCCGAATCCCCAAAGCAGAAATGCCGCCTGCCGTCGTCCCCGAGGACGACGAGGAATGGGAGTGGTTTGTCACGGAAAAGGGGACGCCGTTTCGCGTCCCGCGCGCCTGGGTCCAACCGATCGACGACGAGCCATATGACGACGGCATCAGGATCGAGAATCCGACGCTCGAGAAGATGTTTGCAGGGACGAAGCTCACGCCGTGTCAGGCGGCGCTCGTTCCGAAGCTCCAGGCGTTCCTTGACGGGAACGGATCGCAGATCTTTCTGCTGCGCGGCTATGCGGGCACCGGCAAGACCTTCCTGATGAACGGCGTCGTGAAGTATCTCAACGCCGTCAACCGCTCCGTCTGCCTCATGGCCCCGACCGGCCGCGCCGCAAAGGTGCTCTCGGCCCGCGCGAAGACCTCCGCCTCGACGATTCACGCCAGGCTTTATGCGCCCAGCCGCGACTGCGATCCGGACGATGAGGAGTTCAAGCTCGTGAGCGAGCTCGAAACGAATGCGGACGACCTCGACATGGTCTACATCGTCGACGAAGCCTCGATGGTCTCGGACAAGGAGGCTCAGAACCCGATCCTGAGGTTCGGCTCGGGCCGGCTCCTCGCCGACCTCGTATATTTCATGGAAGACGCGCCCTGCGCCCACAGCCGCCGCATCATCTTCGTGGGCGACACCGCGCAGCTCCCGCCCGTCGGCATGGACGTCTCGCCCGCCTTGTCCGAACAGTATCTCGGCCATGAATTCACGATGCGGTGCGACACGCACGTCCTGACCGACATCGTTCGCCAGAAGAAGGATTCGGGCATTCTGAAGCTCGCGACAACGCTTCGCAAGGCCTTGAAGGAGAAGCGCTATACGATTCCGAAGCTTCCCGAGAACGCGACCGACATCGAGCGCATTGCGCCCGACGACATGGCGCGGCTTTGCTGGGAGTGCATGGGACGGCGCATCACGAAGGACGCGATCATGGTGGCGCACACCAACAGGCGCGTGCAGCAGCTCAACCGCGCCTTCCGCCGGCTGCAGTTTCCGGACGTTGAGGAGCTCTGCGTCGGCGACAAGCTCATGGTGATCATGAACACCCGCGTCGACGGCGAATTCGTCTGCAACGGCGACTTCTGCCAGGTTACGGCCATCGGAGGCCGGGAAATGCACCGGGCGACCTTCAAGATGAAGGCCGGCCCGTCGGGTCTCGGCACAAGACAGCACACGGTCGATCTGGAATTTCAGGACGTCACAGTCAGGCTTCGCAACAACCGCGGCGACTGCTTTGAGGCAAGGTGCAAAATTCTGGCGAACGAGCTCGTGCCCGGCGAGATTCCGAATCTCTCCGTCATGCTGCTCGCGCTCTTCGTCGACTTCAAAAACCGCCATCCCGATCTCAAGCCCCGGACTCAGGAATGGCGCGACGAGCTTGAGGACGATCCGTACTTCAACGCGCTCCACGTGCGCTACGGCTATGCCGTGACGTGCCACAAGGCGCAGGGCGGCGAATGGCCGCACGTCTACGTCGACTGCGCATGGGCGGCGAGCCGGCACTCCTCAAACTACTTTCGCTGGCTCTATACGGCCATTACGCGCGCCAAGGTCATGCTTCACGTCGCCAACTATCCCGAGATCGGAAGGCCGGGCGCCTTCGACACGGTTCCGGATTCGGCCTTCGACTGGTCGAACGACTGGCGCGAAAGCCTGCCGGAGCCGATTCGGATTCAGAACACGGACGGCCTGCAGGACCTCGACGGCCTGCGGCCGGAGGACGATCCCAAGTTCGACAATCCGGACTTCATATAAATCCCTTTCGGGAATGCAAATGCAAACGGCCGCAGAATCTTCGGCCGTTCCTGCATCAGATCAGCACTAATAAATGATCAAAGATTTTCCGCCTGCCAGGTATTGCAGACGTTGGGATTGCCGCTCTTGAAGCCCTTTTTGAACCAGTTGAGGCGCTGGAGCGAAGTGCCGTGCGTGAAGCTGTCGGGCACGACGCGGCCGGTGACCTCCTTCTGCAGGCGGTCGTCGCCGATCGCGGTGGCGGTGTTGAGGGCCTCCTCAAGGTCGCCCGACTCGAGAATCCCGCGCTTTTCCATGTAGTGGCCCCAGACGCCGGCGAAGCAGTCGGCCTGAAGCTCCATCTTCACCTGCAGAGCGTTGGCCTGCTTCTTCGTGACGCGCTGCTGCAGGGTCTGCACCTGCTCGTTGATGCCGAGAAGCGTCTGCACGTGATGGCCGACTTCGTGTGCGAGCACGTAGCCCAGCGCGAAGTCTCCGCCGCCGCCCAATTTCTTCTGCATGTCGTTGTAAAAGCTCAGGTCAAGATAGACCTTTTTGTCGGCCGGGCAGTAGAAGGGCCCCATGGCCGCCTGGCCGTAGCCGCAGGCGGTGTTCGTGGAGCCGGAATAGAGGACGAGCTTCGGGTAGGCATACCTTTCGCCCGATGCGCGGAAGATTTCGGTCCAGACCTCTTCGGTGGTCTTGAGTGCAACGCGGGAGAATTTCGCCAGCTCCTCTTCGGCGGCCGATCCCTTGTAGGGCGCGGATGCCGTGTTCGACTGCGTTTCGACCGGGAAGGGCTCTCCGGTGATGAGCGGCGTCAGATCGATGCCGTAGTAGCCGGCGACGAGCACCACGATGATGACGGCGAGCCCGGTCTTTCCTCTCAACGGAATCCCGCCGCGGGTGCGAAAGCCGCCCGTGCGACCGAAACCGCCCATGCCGCCCAATCCGCCGGAGCGGCCCGAGCCTCTGCGGTCCTCGACCGACGTGCTTTCCTCAAGATCCTGCCAGCGCATGGCAAAACTCCTCAAAATGCGAATGCGTCATTCTAGCCGCGATCAGTCCGCCGCGGGCACCGTCACGAAGGCCGAGGCATCCAGCGTCGTGCGTCCGGCGTCGTGCCGATAGGCGCAGAGCGCACCGCCTTTTGCCACGCTGCAATCGAGGCACGCGAGCCTCTCCGTCAGCGGCCCGGCCTGATCGGCGTCAAGCCAATAATGGCCGACAAAGGTGAGGGCATCGACCGGGCATGGCGCCCAGGGCTTTTTAAACTTCAGTTCCCGCCAAGGAACCGAAACCGCACTTCCCAGTCCAGCAACCGCCCTGCGACCCGCCATGATCATGTCGGCCAGCGTCGCATTCTCGTCGGGCTCGATCCACCACTTCACTCTTATCGACGTCCTTTCGGCGCCTTCCTTGTCGAAGTACGAGACGCCCGGCGGGAGCGGCTTTTCGGGGCCTGTAAGGAACTTTTCCTTGCCTTTGTATCCATAAGACGGTTCGCCCGTCGCGGGATCCTTCCGGCGGCCAAAGTCAAGCACGCCTGCGTCCGTGAGAATGGGCGCCTCGAAGGGTCCCTTGAATCGGAATTCTCCGGTCGCGGTCGGCTCGGCCCAGAGCCGCCTCATGGTCTTTTCCGTCCAGGCCGCGTGCACGAACCGAAGCTCGACGCCCATGGCGTCCGTCGTCTTCATCCAGACGGGAAGGGTGCGCATCCAGGCAAGCCAGTCATCGAGATCCGATCCCAGCTGGCGCACCGTCTCCTCGAACTGCCGTGCATGGGTTTCGGAGTGGGAGCGCAGCCACTTGGGACTGCCGTCCGGCATGCGGGCCTGAGGATCGGCGGTCGTGTAGTGGATGGCGTTGAGCTCGTGGTTGCCCATGACGGCGAGAGCCGCACCGGCATCGATCATGCCGCGCACGATCTCGAGCGTTCGGCGGATGGCGGGGCCGCGGTCGATGAAGTCTCCGAGAAAGACCGCACGGCGGCCTTCCGCGTGGCGATAAACGCCGCCTTTCTCGACATAGCCCAGTTTTTCCAGAAGCGACTCAAGCTCGGCGGCATGGCCGTGGACGTCGCCGATGATGTCAAAACCTTTCATTTCGATCTCCGAAGGCATTCGGTTGATGAAGAAATCATAATCCGAGGCGTTCAAAACGGCGCGGCGCAGGATTTTTGTCACTCAAAGGCGTTCTGAGTTTGTACAATATCGTCCGCACGCCGGAAACACCCGGCAAACAATTCGCATATTTCTCCAGCGGAGACTCTCAGATGCATTATCCGATTGAAGTCGCCGGCCTCAAGCGAGACCTGCCTCTCTTTCCCATCAACGATGCGCTGCAGATTGCAGCCTTCATCATGCTCGGCGACCAGGAGCTTACCGTTGCCGGCGCCCGTGCCCTTCTTGAGAAGGTGCCGGCCGACTACGACTACATGCTGACCGCCGAAGCCAAGAGCATTCCGCTCATTCACGAAATGGCCCGCCAGTCCGGCGCGAAGCGCTACTTCGTGGCCCGCAAGAAGATGAAGCTCTACATGGGCAAGGCGCTCGAAGCCGACGTTCAGTCGATCACCACGGCCGGCATGCAGAAGCTCTTCCTGACGGAAGAGGACGCCGAACTCATCAAGGGCAAGCGCATCCTCATCGTCGACGACGTGATTTCCACGGGCAAGTCTCTCGAAGCCCTTGAAACGCTCGTCAAGAAGGCCGGCGGCATCGTCGCCGCACGCGCCGCCATCCTCGCCGAAGGCGACGCCGCCAAGCGCGAGGACATCATCTTCCTCGAACCGCTTCCGCTCTTCAACAAGGCCGGCCAGCCGCTCTAAAAAGGTAAAAAAACAGAATGCAGATCACCGGCATCATCGGCGCCATGGACGTCGAAGTCGCGATTCTTCGCGGCATGATGAAATATTCCCGCACCGAAACCGTCTCGGGCATCGACTACATCATCGGCAGCCTCGAAGGCAGGCGCGTCGTTCTCGCCCGCAGCGGCGTAGGCAAGGTCTTCGCAGCGCTCTGCGCCCAAACCATGATCATCAAGTTCGGCGTCACCGAAATCATCAATTCCGGCGTCGCCGGCACGCTCACGCCCGAACTCCACATCGGCGACGTCGCCGTTTCCACGGCCTGCGTCCAGCACGACATGGACACCTCCGCCGTGGGCGACCCCGTGGGCCTCATCTCCGGCATCAACGTCATCGAGCTCCCGGCCGACGCCAAGCTCGCCGCCGAACTCGACGAAGTCTGCACCAAGGCCAATGTCAACCACCGCCTCGGCATCATCGCCTCCGGCGACCAGTTCGTCCATACGGCCGAACGCCGCGAATGGATCGTGAACACCTTCAAGGCCACGGCCGTTGAAATGGAAGCCGCCGCCATCGCCCAGGTCTGCTACGTGAACAAGATCCCGTTCGCCGCCATCCGCGTCATCTCCGACGAAGCAAGCGGCGACGTCAAGATCGACTACATGACCTTCGTGAAGGCCGCCGCCGCGACGTCCTCCGACATCACCCTCAGGTGGCTCCGCGCCCGCGCCTGATCAGGGCCGAAGCCCCAAAAAACAAAGGGATGCCGAAAATGCCGGCATCCCTTTTTTTCATCCTTATTTAATTCCCGTCAGGGAATCCTTTGCATTACTTGCAGGCAAATTGCGTCCCAATCCGGTGCAGTTGTCCAGGCGCAGCCTCGGGACATCCCGGACGATACCAGAAGCGGCGCTCCTTCACCTCGAGGATCATCCTCACGAATGCCTTGACGACCGAGGCGTTGTTCTGCGCGAGTCTCACGACGGCCGAGTCGATCATCATGTCCGGCACGACCCAGTGCCGAATGCCCGGACCGACGAGCTTGAGGTCGATTTCGGGAATGAGGGTGACGCCGGCGTTGACGCGTACGTATTCGATCATGAGTCTCAGGGAGGCGAGCTTGATGACGCTCTTGGGCGTAAAGCCGAGCGTATTGTCGACTACGAAGGGCGAATCGTGCCTGTTTTCGTAAAGGATGAAGGCGGCCTCCCTGAGCGCGTCCATGTCGGGCGTCCCGTCTTCGGCGATATAGCCGGACTTGTCCGAGGCAAGAAGCACCATGGGACACCGCCCGATCGTCTGCGCCGCAACGGGCGCATCAAAGCGCAGGCCGAAGACGAGGCTCATCATCACGTCGATCGAGCCGTTCGCCAGATGCTTGGCAAGCGTCGCGGGCGGCGCCTCCTCGGCCATGATCTTGAGTGAAGGAAAGCGCACGCGGGATTCGGCGAGCACCGCTCCGACAAGCCCCGAGCTGATGGCTGCGGAGCAGACGCCTAGCCTCAGCGTTGAGGACGTGCCGTTCAGGACGTCGCTTGCATTGTGCTTGGCGCACTCGGCCATCATGATGAGCTTGTGCGCGTCCAGAAGGAACGTTTCACCCAGGGGCGTCAGCGCCATCGTTCGGTTGGAGCGATTGAGAAGAGCGCCGCCGAGCTCATCTTCAAGCGCGCGGATCTGGGCGCTCAGCGTCGACTGGCTCACGCCGAGCACGCGGGCGGCTTGACCGAAATGCATGCGGTCGGCCAGAACGACAAACGAACGGACGTGCTTGAAATCAAGCATAAAGACTCTCCATATCGGGGACGGGAACAGAGGAGAGGGCGTCTCCGGTCCTCTCAGGCCTTGATCCTAAAGGCAGGCCGAGATGAGAGCCCTTGGGACTTTCCCTGAATTCGATCAAATCGCCTTAAGTAAACAATCCGCCACACGCCTGCGGGAGAGGCAAACGCGTCGCCGCGACATGCACGATCGGATTTTCCGAACATGCAATCGATCAAAGAAACCGCCGCACGACATATTCTCCACCGCCATGCAGGGGCGGCCGAATGCACGGCCTTCCTGCCGGAGAAAATTCACAGGAGAATGAAATGATCGTCAAAACCTTCCGCATGACCGCGATTGCGGCCCTCTTCATGGGCGCCTCCGTGGTGGCTTCCGCCGGAGTCACGGCCGGCACGCACGAGGGCTCCGCCCAGGGCAAGCTTTCCACCGTCACGGCTTCCGTCACGCTTGATGCGGACGGACGCCTCGCCGACGTCAAGCTTGACGTCTCGGGTGAAACGCCGGAGCTCGGCGGCGCTGCCGCCGCAAAGATGGCGCCCGAAATGGTCGCGCATCAGAGCTATGCCGTTGACGGCGTCTCGGGCGCAACGGTCTCGAGCGATGCCATCCGCAAGGCCGTGAAGGCCGCCATTGAAAAGGCGGGCGCCGATCCGGCCAAGTACGACGTGAAGGTCGCGAAGAAGGTCGGTCCCGATGAAGCGATGACGGCCGACGTCGTGGTCGTCGGTGCGGGAGCCTCGGGCACCGCCGCAGCGGTTGCCGCGGCGGAAGCGGGCGCCAAGGTCATTGTGCTTGAAAAGGCGCCGTCCGTCGGCGGCGCCGGCAAGATCGCCTCCGGCCTCTTTGCGGTCGAATCCTCCCTGCAGAAGGAAAAGTTCAAGAACGATCCGAAGCTCCTCAGCCAGCTCACCGTCGACGAGCTCTACACGCAGCTCATGGACTACAACCACTATCTCTCGAGCGCCTCGATCACCCGCCGCATCATCGAGAAGTCCGCCGACACGGTCGACTGGATGCAGAAGCACGGCGCTCCCCTCCATCTGATCGACTGGAACCCGCAGCAGGGCCAGAATCCTTACCCGATCCGCTGGCGCATCTACCATCGCTATGAGGACAACGCCACGGCCTTCAAGAACATGTACGCCTCCCTCGGCCGAATGGGCGGCAAGCTTCTCACCTCGACGCGGGC
>JAXZEJ010000021.1:0-2017 GCA_037424205.1 bacterium
CAGCTCAAGGGCGACGAAGCCGCCTGCCGCGCAACGCGCCACACGCTCGTGACGGTGCTTGAAACGATTCTTCGTCTGGCACACCCGATCATTCCGTTCATCACGGAAGAACTCTGGCAGAAGGTCTCCGTCATTGCCGGCACCCGCCGTGAAGATGAAGAAACCTCCGTCATGGTGCAGGCCTACCCGGCATTTGACGAAGCTCGTGTTGACGCAGAAGCCGAAGCACGCATGACGGCCGTCAAGTCCATGATCGACGCCGTTCGCAATCTGCGCAGCGAAATGCAGCTTCCGCCCTCCAAGCGCATCCCGCTTGTCATCTCCGGCCCCGAAGCACACTGCCTCGAAGCCGCTCCGTACCTCCAGTTCCTCGCCCGCCTTGAGGCTGTCGAACACGTTGAGGACATGAACGGCGCCAACGAAGGTTCGATCGCCCCTGTGGCCATTGTCGGCGACTTCAAGCTGATGCTCAAAGTTGAAATCGACCTTGCCGCCGAACGCGACCGCCTCACGAAGGAAGTCGCTCGTCTTGAAGGCGAAGTCGCCAAGTGTGAAGCCAAGCTCGGTAATGAGCGCTTTATCTCCCGCGCCCCCGCTCAGGTGGTTGAAACGGAAAAGAAGCGCCTTGCAGACTTCGCCGCCTTGCTTACCAAAGTGCGTGAACAGCTTGATCGCCTGCCGAAGGCCTAAAGACTGCTCGCCTTAATCTGAAGGGCCTTCCGTAAATAATCCGGAAGGCCCTTTTTCTTAACCTTATCCCGCAAATCTCTTTCCTGCGTCATAACTAACTTTCAGAGTCCACTGCCAATATATCGTTGCAGCATCAAACAGAACAACTATCGAAATCACGCTTCAAAAGCAATCATAATTGCTTACAATGATGCCGTTTTTTCGTTTCTCAATAATTAGACATCATCCATGCCAACGATGAGACATAAAGCATTCCATTTTTCAGGCAAACGATTACTTCAAAATCTTCCAATAGCCATTGCGACGCTTGTATTGATTTTGACTTTCTCCTACCGTGCATCCGCTTATACCCTTTTAGGAGGCACTAGCGCCGGCTTTCTGTTTTTCACTCTGCTTTTCATCCTGTCTAGCCGGCTTAAATTCTCGCTATTGAGCACGTCCGCACTAGTTGCCTATATTTGGCTGCTCAGCCTCATCAAGAAAATCTTTTGGAAAGAAAAGCTGTTCTTCTCCGACTTTGAGGTACTGCTCGACCCCAACAACTTCGAGACCGTTGCTCATTACCCGCTTCCTGCAGCGATCTTGCTGTTTGTGACCATATTGCTCGGTTTTCTGTTGGTTCGAGCCTTCAAAACCGAAAAACCGACTGCATGGTCTTTCAGCAAAAGAGCACTCTTCGGCATTCCGGTCATGGCTCTTTGCGCAATCCTTGCGGTCTTCTCTGTCAACAATGGACAAGCTGCATGGCTTAACTCTTTGCCCAAAGGCTCAAATGTAGTCGCCAACCTGATCATGTCGGCCAAACTGCAATATACAAGCCCTGCCGCCGTCATGCGCTCCGACGAGACTTTCCCAGTCGAGACAGCTGAAACCATCGATAAGACTAAAGCGTTGCCCGACGTTGTCGTCCTTCTTCAGGAATCAACGACCAATCCCATGTATTACAAGGGACTTGATGTGTCCACCTTGCCCGACACGAGCATGTTCAACTCACCGTGGGCTACCCTTCAAGGTCCGCTTCGTGTGCATACCTACGGCGGCGCAACTTGGAAAAGCGAGTTTTCCGTATGGACCGGTCTGAGTTCTGATGACTTTGCTCCGATGGCTGACAGCGTTTTCTACTCGGCAGTCTTTCACGTGCAGGACTCGCTTTTTCAACGTCTGAAAAACGCCGGTTACAAGATTGTCGTCGTTTCCCCCTTCCAGCCCGGCAGCTACAACTCCGGCAAGGCTTATGCACACCTCGGCATGGATGAACAGCTTCATCCCGCCGACCTTGGATATCCTGCCGATCGCCGTAAAAATCTCTGGACCATTACAACCGCCA
>JAXZEJ010000022.1:0-3134 GCA_037424205.1 bacterium
CGTTCACTATGCGGCCACTAAAACTTGTACTCGTCCGTGCGGCACTAAGGAAGCCGGCATCGACAAGGGATATACGGAAGCGGTCGTTGACAGCAACAAAAAGCATTACGGGACGAATTTTGGAAAGATCCTGACGGAGTATTCCGATCGAAACGATCGCATCATGCGAAACCGCAACAAGCTCTTTGCGCTTGCTCAAAAGCATGAGGCCGACGGCAATCATGCGAAGGCTCAACGGATTCGCGCCAACAATCTCGGAACAATCAAAATTGAGGGAATGCGTGCCAGGTTCCGCAATCGCCTCAAGGATATATCATTCAAAACGGCGCATGCCTTGGCTGATGCTTACGGACACGTCGTGTCGGAAGATCTGACATGGGGCATGTCGCCGAACAAATGGAGAAATAAAGGAAAGACCTACAATCGCCGCATGAGTGGCTGGGCGAAGGGCACCCTGACAGGTGCTCTGAAAACTGTTTTCCTGCAGCGCGGTGTTTATCACGATGAGGTGAATGCTGCGTACACATCGCAAATTGATAGTCGGACCAAGCGTCTTGAAGGCACGAGGAAAGGCGATCGTTTTACCGGCGTTGACGGGGTTGTGTTGCAGGCTGACGAGAATGTTGCTCTGAACGTCCTGGACAGATTCTACGATACCGAAATTTCAAGGTACGCCAAGAAAGAAGAGGTGAAGAGAATTCTGCTCGGACGTCTCTCCGGTGCAACTGAGCATCAATAGGCTCTAGTTGGGACATCGGCAGTGAGGCAACTCACTGCCTGTGCCGTCAACAGAGTGCAGATAAGTCTAAATTATGAATGTTTAACTTTGAACAACTTTTTTAGAACAGTGGAAGAACGGAACGAAGCTCTTTTCAATGGTGCTCATCGACAGATTGCCGTAGCCGCCGTCCGGAATGACGATGACGGCCTTGCCGTTGGGATTGGCCGGGGCCGAGACTTCGAGGCGGGCGCGCGTGACGTTGAAGATGGAGCCCTGTGCGTTCGTTTCCTCGGCGGCTGTGATGGTGCTCTTGTTGGGAGCGCCTTCGGGCCAGAGTTCGATGACGTCGGCCGCCTGAGCGGAGCAGGCCGCCGCTGCGAGGACGGCGGCGGTCATGTGAGCGATCTTGTGCATTGTGTTTCTCCTTTGAATGTCGCCTGTCTGAAGATCCGGTCATGATCCTTCAAGAAGGCGTGAAACGCATTCTAGAAATCTCGATGCATTACAATCCAATAATCAAAGTTTTATGAATAATCACTAAGTTGTTATTGGTGACGGCATGACTCAAAGAGCTTTCGGCCTTCTGGAGGCCTTGGTGGAGGAGGGGAGTTTCCGCAGGGCGGCGGAGCGGCTCGGCGTGACGCAGCCCCCATGTTTCGCAGAGCCTGAGGCGTCTTGAGGAAAAATACGGCGCCATGATCGTGGACCGCCATGCCTCGCCCCTTCGCCTGACGCCTTTGGGCGAGGTCGTCTTCGACAGTCTCAGGCGCATGGCGCTTATAGAGGTGGAGACGCTTCAGCAGTGTGCCGACTTCAAGGAACTTCGCACCGGACGCGTGCGGATTGCATGCAGTTCCGAACGCTCGATCAGCATGCTGATGCCGGTCGCTGCTGCGTTTGCACGTGCGTACCCGAAAGTTGAGCTTGACCTGACATTGGATCTCTTGCTGGAGGACGTTCCTGATGCGCTTGCATCCGGACGAGCCGATGTCGGCGTGCTTTTTCAACGGCTTATGACGGCTGATCTCAACGCCTATCCGCTTGTTGAGGAGCGATATCTGCTGGCAATGCCCGATGCGCCGGAGTATGCGAACGTCGGCGTGCCATTCAATGACGAAGGCATTTATCCGAAGGCAACATCAGTCGATCTGACGCCGATTGCGGGACTGCCGTTTCTTTGTCCCAACAATCATCAGGAAAGAAAGGAGATACTGAGTCGGGCGCTCGGAATTCCCGTGCACGCAATGCCGGTGATGGTCTTAACGCCGGGGCTCAGGCTTCCGTTTGTGGCGGAAGGACTTTGCTGGACGGTTTGTCAGGAGCATCTTATTAGGCAGCACGAGCCGCACCGGCGCTGCCGTTTTGCCTCTCTTGAGGACGTGCTGCCCGTGCAGACGGTGGTCATCGCTTGGAACGAGCACGTGTATCAGAGTCTGGCGGCCCGGGCGTTCTGCCGCATGGCGGTGGACATGATCGGGCGCGGCGGCACGCAGCCGTGAATCAACCGCTTTTGCCGATTCACGCGATTCCGAGATTGTCGCAAGTATTTGTCGGATGGACGGAGTGTTGTCAGGCGCTGTGCAACTTTTTGTTCGGGACGTCTTGTCCGACGAGCTTTTCATTGATGAAGCCGTAGGCCTGCGTATTGAGCTCGGCAAAGGGCGGATTGACGCCGAATTTCTTCGTGTAGAAGAAGCCTTCGAGCGCCATGATGGCCACGAAGCGCGGCACGCGCTCGTTTTCCGGCAGCGAGAGGATGCGGACCCAGAGCTTCTGATACCAGTCGTGCACGGGCTTCATGAGTTCTTCGTCGTGCACGAAGTTTGACAGCAGCGCGACGCCCACGTCGGCCCAGTCGCGGTTGTCGGCGTCGAAGGTCTTGAACCATTCGACGAAGCCCGGTACGAGCGTTTCGTCGGGGCGGCCTTCGAAAAGAGCCTCGTGGCGCTTCATCTGGCTTTCAAGGTGGGCGGCGTAGTCTTCGATGAGCGCGGCGTGAAGGGCGCGCTTGTTCTTAAAGTGGTACATGCAGGCGCCCTTGCTCATGCCGGCTTCCTGTGCGGCACGGTCCATGGTGAGCGCGCCGATGCCTTCCTTGAGGATGATGCCGCGGGCGGCGGCGATGATGGAGGCGCGGGTCTGAAGGGCTTTTTCACTGCTCATGAGGATGCTGTCGAAATAACGGTAGGAGACCTGAGGATTTTACATCCGGCGAAACCGGGCAAAGCGTGCGGGGCAGCGGATAAGACAGCGGCCCGCATCGGTATGGGATGCGGGCCGCGCTTCAGGCCGGACAGGCCGAGGGGCAGGCTTTGTCAGAAATCCGGTTTATGCTTGTCGTGTAAGGCTTACTTGGCGGCCTTGGCGGCGGCTTCACCGGCAATGCGGCCGAACACGATGATGTCCGTGTAGG
>JAXZEJ010000023.1:0-1868 GCA_037424205.1 bacterium
GCCGAAGATCACGTAGTCGACGGCTTCCTTGATCCATTCCATTTGAGAATCTCCGGAAAAATGATTCTGCTGACGTTTTACTGAAGGATTGGAGAAGACGAGCCCGCGGCCCGCTCCATAACAATTCGAACGCGGCCCCGCCCCTTCCGGGCGGAACCGCCTGCTTCTTCAGCCCCGCTCGGGACCTAAAAACCCCGATCAAAGGACGTCAGAACGAGTACGTGTAGGAGAGCCAAAGGTTGCGGCCCTCGACGTAGTTGCTGTAGATGTTGGCCCAGGAGGTGCCCGACTTTTCGAAGACGGCCGTGTCCTTGTCGAACACGTTGTTGACGGCCCAGGCGATCGTATGGTTCTTCACCGGCGTCCAGCTGCCGCCGATGTCGACGATCGTGTAGTCCTCATACTTGTCCGCAGTGCGCTTGCCGCGCTCGCCCGGGTTCTCAACAGCCATGTCGAACTTGGAGGAGGACTTCACATAGGCCGTGTACGGGCCGTACGCCCAATCGAGGCGGGCCGTCAGGACGTGGCGCGGAAGCTCGTTGGGACGCTTGCCTTTGCTCGCGCCCTCGGTGATTTCGGCGTCCGTGAAGGTGTAGCCGGCCGTCAGGCGCGTGTTCCAGACCGGAACGGTCTTGACGAGAAGCTCGATGCCCTTCGATTCCACGCGGCCGTGGTTGACGTCCTTGTACACATCCGTTGCAATCGTTTCGGTGGCGAGCAGGTTCTTGAACTGCGTGAGGAAGCCGCCGAGCGTCACGGAGGCGACGCCCCCGAGTTCGGCCGTGGAGGAAAGTTCATAGCTCCAGCTTTCCTCGGGCTTCAGATCCGGATCGCCGTAGTAGCTGACGCCCTGCGCAAACTTGTAGCGGCCGTTGAAGAGCTGGCGCACGTCGGGCGTCTTGTAGCCCGCTGACACGCCGCCCTTGAAGCTCAGAGCCTGCGTCGGCTGCCAGACGAGATAGGCGCGGGGAACCGCGTGAGCGCCGAAGATGTCGCTCCACATCACGCGGCCGCCGACCGTGGCGGACCATTGGTCGTTCATGAACCACTCGCCTTCGGCAAAGGCGGCGAGCTGCGTCTGATCGAGCGTCTTGCCCTGAATGAGACTGGCGGTGTTCTGGTTGTTGATGAAGGATTCGTAGATCGCATCGCCGCCCGCCGTCACAACCATGCTGCCGAACGAACCCAGCTCGACGGGCTTGACGAGCTTCGAGGAAAGCTCGAAGTATTCGCTCGAAGCCAACGGATCATTGAAATTGCCGGACGTTTCGGAATAGGACGAAAGCTTCGGATTGTTCGGAATGGAAGTGCCCTTCACCTTGTCGAGGCGGTTCCACTGCACGAACGTTTCGGTCTTGCCGAAGTCGTATTCGCCTTCATGACCTGCCGCGAGGTTGTACTTGTGGTACCACTGGCGGGACTGGATGGAGAGCTTCGAGGTATTCATCGAGCCGCCCTTGAAGCGCGTGAAGTCGCCGTCGACCCAGAAGGTGTTGGCATTGTCGGGCGTCACCGTGAGGCGTGCACCGGCGTTTTCCGTGTAGCCTTCCGTCGGAGAGTGCGTCGCGAGCGCATCGCCCGGCGTCATGATTTCGGTCTTGCCCCAGGCGTTGTAGCGGCCGCGAAGCGCCAGCGACACAACATCCTTCATGATCGGCACGCCGACATAGAAGCTCGCGCCGCCGCGGTTGGCCCATTCGTCGTGCTGCTGAAACTGCCCTTCAACCGTGAAGGTGCCCGTGAACTCGTTCGGGTGCTTTCGGGTGATGATGTTCACCACGCCGCCCACGGCGTCGGAGCCCCAGACGAGCGAAGCCGGGCCGCGAAGCACTTCAATGCGGTCGATCATCCCGACGGGCGGCATGAAG
>JAXZEJ010000024.1:0-2249 GCA_037424205.1 bacterium
TGGGTGGTGTGGAAGGGGCTGAGGATATAAAGTCCTCACCCCTATCCGATTCACATCCTCCAGAGGATGCGGGTTCCTGAATGAGTGAGGCGCATCAGATCAGGAAGTAGAGCGCGCCGATCGTGCAGAGCATGACGGGAATCGAGCGCTTGACGACGTCGAGCGGCGAAGCACCGGCGATGCCCGCGATCAGGATGACGCCGGCTGCGAGAGGAGAAGAAACGCGGCCGAGCGTGGCGGAGACGCAGGCGATGAAGCCGAGGTCCTGAATCTTCATGCCGAACTCAAGGGCGTGCGGCGTGACGGATTCGTTGAAGGCGAAGGCGGCGGCGTTGCCGGAGCCCGTGATGATGCCGAGCAGGTACGGGCCGAAGGAGGCGCCGAGCTTGGCAATGTCGGAGGAATTCTTCAGATAGTCGATGAAGAGGCTGATGAGGCCGCAGCTCTTGAGTCCGGCGGCGAAGACGCCGGCGGCGATGATCAGGCCGAGAATGCTGCCGTAGCCGGAACCCATGCCTTCAAAGAACTTCGAGCAGAGCTGCTGCGGATTGAGACGCGTCACGATCATCACGTAGATGAGGCCCATGAGCATGGCGGTGGCAACCGACATCTTGACGGCCGGGAAGCAGAGCGAAATGATGAAGAGCATGACGACCGGAAGCAGCGGAGCGGCGGCCATCAGGAGGTTCGGCTTCGCGGGAAGGTCGGGAAGCTTCTTCTGGATGTCTTCACCCGGATGCACGCCTTCGGAGCCGAAGCCGCCCTTGCGGTAGTCGCCGTACAGGACGCAGACGATCATCACGAAGACGATGGAGAGCGCGGAAAGAATCAGCGTCGTCGGAGCAACATACGTGACCATGTCCATGACCGGGATTTCGGCAAGCTTGGCAACGTAGATGTTGTCGGTGGAGCCCGGAGACCAGTAGTTCGGAAGAGTCGAGGAAATGATCACGGCGGCGGCCATGGCCGGACGGAAGCCGGCGCGGATCATCAGGCCGACGAGCGTCGGGCCGATGGCGGCGCACAGGCCTGCGAGAGAGCCGATGGCGACGGAGGCGATGCCCGTGACGATCATGCAGCACGGAAGAAGCATGATGCCGAGCTTGTTGAGCGGCTTCGTCAGAAGCGAAACGAGATGAAGGTCGCACTTCGTCATGGTGACGCAGGCGGCAAAGCCCATCGACGAGCAGATCGAAATGATCAGGGCCGAGTTGGTCATCGACTTGTCGAACTGCTGGAAGGCGGCCATCGGATTCATCGACAGGCAGCACATCGCCAGACCGGCAATGAGCAGCACGAGCTTCGTGTCGTAGCGGCGGATGAGCGCGGCGAGCGTGAGAATCACGACCGCAATGGCGCCCCAGACGTAGATCGTCATTTTGTTGTCTCTCCTGGACGGTTGGGATTGTCAAATCCTAGAGGGAGAGCTGTTTTAGAACCATGGGGAGTTATGGGGAGCACTTATGTGCTTTCCCGTAAGTATTTATACGGATGGTTGTAAAAATACGGCGCTGAAGGCGGCGCGGGAATGGGAGAGGGGATTTGTCTATCCCTAAAGGGGTAGGGGAGAACCCGCCTAAAAAAACAGCGGACGGGTCGGAATAATTCACGGCAACAATTTTTGAACCTCGTTCAGGAGAATTTCCGATGAGCACTGTTGAGAGCTTGAGCACGACCGAGCGCTTCCTGCAGTATGTGGCATTTGACACGCAGTCCGTGCGTGACAGCGAGACGGCTCCGTCCGCCGAGAAGGAGCTCGCGCTTGCGGCGTTCCTCGTTGACGAACTCAAGGCCCTTGGCGTTGAAGACGCACGCGTCGGCCATGGCGGCGTCGTTTACGGCTCGATTCCCGCGACCCCGGGCTGCGAAGACAATCCCGGCATCGGCTTCATCGCCCACATGGACACGTCTCCCGATGCGCCGGGCGAAAACGCGAAGCCGCAGATCATTCGCTATGAAGGCGGCGACGTTCTTCTCAATGCTGAAAAGAACATCGTCTTCTCGGCAGAGCAGTTCCCGGAAATCGCCAAGTACAAGGGCGAGGACGTGATCTTCACGGACGGGACGACGCTTCTGGGCGCCGACGACAAGGCCGGCATCGCCGAAATCATGCAGATGGTCGCCTGGATCAAGGCACATCCGGAAGTTCCGCACGCCAAGCTCTGCATCGGCTTCACGCCGGACGAGGAAGTGGCCCGCGGCACGGAAAACTTCGATATCGAGCGCTTCGGCGCCGCCTATGCCTACAC
>JAXZEJ010000025.1:0-5594 GCA_037424205.1 bacterium
CTCGCAAAAAACAGGTGATATGAGATATACGGACTAGGCGTTTACCCTAGGTCTTATATATGAGCGAGGTGAATAGAATCGAATCAAGGCGGGAGCGAACATCTCGTCTGCGC
Organism: bacterium; assembly: GCA_037424205.1. Taxonomy (GTDB): domain Bacteria; phylum Pseudomonadota; class Gammaproteobacteria; order Burkholderiales; family Burkholderiaceae_F; genus Sutterella. The sequence continues at coordinate 114 of JAXZEJ010000025.1, forward strand.
CGTTGCACCTGCTTTCCAACCGTGCGGCGGCTCAATATAAGTAAACAACAGCTAGGGGTGGAGATTATGTCCTCCAAATTAAAAATCAGTCTGGCCTGGCAGATGATGATCGGTCTTGCGCTCGGTATCGTAGTCGGCGCACTCGTTGATTCCTCCTTTGCCCAGACTTGGCTTCAGCCGCTCGGCGATCTCTTCATTCGTCTGATTCGAATGGTGGTGGTGCCTCTCGTCATGGCAACCATTATTGCAGGCGCAGCCGGCATTTCCGACACGTCCAAGCTTGGCCGCGTCGCAGTCAAGGTTCTTATCGTTTATGCAGTGACGACTGCCATCGCCGTCGCCTGCGGTCTGTTCTTTGCCGGCCTCGTTCAGCCGGGCATGGGCCTTGACCTCTCCACCGAAGGCCTCAAGGTCAAGGAAGTCGTGGCCCCGCCGCTCGTCAAGACGTTGCTTGCCATCGTTCCGATCAACCCGATGCAGGCCATGGCTGAAGGCTCCATGCTGCAGATCATCTTCTTCTCCGTGATCTTCGGCTTTGCTCTCTCTGGCCTCGGCGAACGCGGCAAGCCCGTGCTTCACTTCTTTGAAGTCGTCGGCGACGTCATGATCCGCGTCACCCACATGGTCATGCTCTACGCCCCGATCGGTGTGTTCGGCTTGATCTCCTTCACGGTCAGCCGCCACGGCCTCGCCGTCCTGCTGCCGCTCGGCGCCCTGATTCTCACGGCCTTCGTCGCGACCGTCTTCTTCGTCGGCGTGATCCTGATCCCGATGGTTCGCATCATGTCCGGCATCCCGGTCATGACCTTCCTCAAGGGCATCTTCGAACCGTGGCTCGTCGCCTTCACGACCTGCTCGTCCGCCGCCGCCCTTCCGGCCAACCTGAACGCCGCCCGCAAGCTCGGCTCCACGAAGGCGATCTCCTCCTTCTCGATCCCGCTCGGCAACACGATCAACATGAACGGTACGGCCATCTACATGGGCGTATGCTCGATCTTCGCCGCTGAAGTCTATGGCCTTCCGCTCACGATGGCCGACCAGCTCACCATCGTCCTGATGGGCGTCCTCGCCGCCATCGGCACCGCCGGTGTCCCGGGCGCCGGCCTGATCATGACGACGATCATTTTCACGCAGGTCGGCATTCCGCTTGAAGCCGTTGCTCTCATCGCCGGCGTCGACCGTATTCTCGACATGATCCGTACGTCCATCAACGTGGTAGGCGACGTGTCCGCTGCCGTCATCGTCACCAAGATGGAAGGCGACCTTAATTCCGAACCCTATGTTGAAGGCCAGGAATAAGACTAAGTCAGTCTGACACCCACAAAAACGCCCCCGGCAATCCTGGTTGCCGGGGGCGTTGCCTTTTGCAAATCGCCGGACCAAATAAAATGCGGCGTCTCCGGACGCCGCATTATCTGCTCATTACTTGCCCGTGATCGGCGTCAAAGTTTCAGCCTCTACGCGAAGATCCTCAAAAGGCATGCGAACGGCGCGTCCGAACACCTCATAGCGAACATCCTTTCTCAAGGTGATGCCGGTGCGGGCCTCCTTCGGAATTTCGACGCGCAGACTTCCCGTGCCGTCCTCGAAAATATAAACGCCGTCCTCAGGCTCAGCCGTGATGTGACCTCTGAAGCTGACGAGCTCGTCAGCACGGGCATTCTTCTGCGCGGAAGCCACAGTATCAAAACTAACGAAGGCATGGCGGGCCGTAACTTCGGCCTGAGCGCCGCTCAGTGCGAGAGCAAGCACAAGGCCTGCCAGACAGGACTTGATCATTTCCTCTCCTTTGCCCAGCAGGAATTCGCTGGAATTCCCCGGACGTGGATGCGTGATTGATTTAATGATTATTTACAAACGGCGTTTGCGGAAAGAGAGTCCGAATACGCTCTGTTCCGAGGGGAGCATTCGTCGTTCCTTTATGGACTTTTATTCTGCGCCTCAGCGCATTGCTTGTCATGCGCCACGATTTGCCCTAAGGCAAAAGTTGATGTGAAATCAGCAGGAAATGCACGCTGTGCAAGCGACACGCACTGAAACAGATCCAAACATCAGCCCATGTTGCCAATATGGTATGGTTTGCCCATCACGGTCAAGTCCCGACCGATAAAAACACAATAGGAGAAACACTGTCATGAAGCTGCGCCATGCTGCTCTCGTTCCGTGCACCCTCGCACTCGCCGCCTGCACCGCCGTCACCGGCACCCCGAATGTCGATCTCGCCGGCCGCTCCCTCATGTGGGCCGACGGCGCCATCGAGGAATGCGAAGTCCCGCCCACCCTCACGTTCGGCACTGATGGCCAGGTTTCCGGCAACGCCGGGTGCAACTATCTCACGGGCGGCTGGACGGTCAAGGGCGACAAAATCGACCTCTCTCAGCTCGGCGCCACGCGCCGCCTCTGCGGCCGCGCCATCATGAAGATGGAAGACGCCTTCCTCACGAATCTCGGCAAGACCGTCTTCATCGAAGCCGACGGAGACAATGTCAAACTCCTCGACGCCGAACGCAATCTTGTCATGACGCTCGTTCCCGAAGCCCCGGGAAGCTGCAAGTAAGCACTCAGAAGCAAGCACCCACTCTCTTCGAGACACGTAAAAAAAGGGAGAACCGTTGAACGGTTCTCCCTTTTTTACATCTGATTCGCCTTCATCAATGTGCGGCGCCCCAACTGTCGCCCATGCCGACTTCGGCGACGAGCGGCACGGAGAGGGAGGCGACGCCCGCCATCAATTCGGGCACTCTGGCCTTCACAAGCTCCGCCTCGTCGGCCGGCGCCTCAAGGATCAGTTCGTCATGAACCTGAAGGACGAGCCTGGTGCGAAGGCCTTCGCTTCTCAGCCAATCGTCGACTGCAATCATGGCCTTCTTGATAAGGTCGGCAGCCGTGCCCTGCATGGGCGCGTTGATGGCAGCACGTTCGGCGGCCGCCTGTACCGGCTTGCGCGAACTGGCGATTTCGGGGATCCACAGGCGGCGGCCGAAAGCCGTTTCGACGTAGCCCTTTTCATGGGCTTCGGCGCGCTTGGCGTCCATGTAGGTGCGCACGCCGGGATAGCGAGCAAAGTACTCGTCGATGTAATGGGAGGCCATGCGGCGCTCAATGCCGAGATTCTGCGCAAGACCGAAGGCGCTCATGCCGTAGATTAGGCCGAAGTTGATGACCTTCGCCATGCGGCGTTCGTCGGAGGTGACGTCCTCGGGCTTCCGACCGAAAACCTCGGCCGCAGTTGCGCGGTGAATGTCCTCTCCGCGGGCGAACGCATCCAGAAGCCCCTTGTCCTGCGACAGGTGAGCCATGATGCGAAGCTCGATCTGAGAATAGTCGGCCGAAATGATCACGTTGCCAGACTCGGCGACAAAAGCCTCGCGTACGGCACGGCCCTCGTCCGTGCGCACCGGAATGTTCTGAAGATTGGGATCGGAGCTGGCCAGTCGTCCCGTCACGGCGACGGCCTGGCCGAAGGTCGTGTGAACGCGGCCGTCCTTCGGGTCGACCATGCGCGGGAGCTTGTCGAGATAGGTACTCTTGAGCTTCGTGAGGCGACGATGCTCAAGGATGAGCTTCGGAAGCGGATAGTCAAGTGCAAGCTCCGTCAGAACTTCTTCGTCAGTCGAGGGAGTGCCGGAACTCGTCTTCTTCTTGGCGGGAAGACCGAGCTCGGTAAAGAGAACCTGCGCAAGCTGCTTGGGACTGGCAAGATTGAATTCACGGCCCGCAAGCTTGTAGGCTTCAGCCACCAGACTGTCGATGCGGACGGTGAGAGCTTCGGACTGCTGCGCCAGGCGGAAATCGTCGATTGCGACGCCGGCCTCCTCCATGCGTCCGAGCACGCCGATGAGCGGCTGCTCGAGCGTCTCATAGATGCCCATCAAGCCGTCCTCCAGGTCAAGCCTCGTCATCAGCACGGCATACAGGGCGCGAATCGCGGCCGCCTCCTCGCCGAGCAGTTCGACAACCGCCTTCGAATCGGCCTGCTTTGCAGGAATGGTCTTGGCGCCCTTGCCGACAACGCTCTCGCGCGTGGGAATCGATCGAGCCAGCGAACGGGCGGCGAGAAGCGGCAGCTCATGCTTCAGATGAGCTTCAAGCACGTAGCTCATCAGCATCGTGTCGTGAATCATTCCGCCAAGACGCACGCCTTGAGACAGGAAAACATGCGCCAGCGTCTTAGCGTCATGCGACACCTTTGCTTCCGATCCTTCGAGCCACGGGCGCATCACATCCATGACGTGCGCGACGGGCAGCTCATCCGTGAAGCGGATCACAAAAACGTCCTTGATCGAAAGCGCGATGCCGATCGCCGCGGGATCGGAGTGACGGGCATCGCCATCCCAAAGCATTGTGAGCGCGACGGGCATGGCCCGCTTTTCATCAAGCAGACGACCGGCAAAAAGTTCAAGCGCCATGCGGTCTGCAACTTCATTCACTTCAAGCTCGTCGGGACGACCGGCGAGCGCAGGCGAAAAGCTCACCGACATGACGGGAGCCGCAGGTGCGGCCTTCTTCACGGGAGCGGGCTTCGGTTCGGGCTTGGCTGCAAGCGCCTCGGCCGCAAAGGCTTCGCGCGAAAACAGGCCGCCGAGATCATCAGGGTCTGCAGGCGCAGGTTCGGATTCGGCCGCGGCGCCGATGCCGGAAGGCGCCGCGCGCTTGAGAGTCGTCACCGACATTTCCCAGCGACGGCAGAAGGCTGCTACGGCATTGGGATCTGCCGGCTTCACGATGAGCGTCTCGGGAACGCAGCCTTCAGGCAGTTCGACTGTTCGACAAATGGTCGTAAGGCGGCGTGCATCGTCGAGGAACTCAAGCCCGGCGCGCAGATACTCGCCGGCCTTGCCCTTCACTTCGCCGGCATGCGCCTTGACGCCGTCAAGATCGCCGTACTCGGAAATCCACTTGGCGGCGGTCTTCGGACCGCACTTTTCAATGCCGGGCACATTGTCAACCTTGTCGCCCATGAGAGAGAGGTAGTCGACGATGCGTTCGGGCGGCACGCCGTACTTCTCGATAACGCCTTCGCGATCGTAGAACTTCACGTTCATCGTATTGATGAGCACGATGTCGTCGTCGACCAACTGAGCCATGTCCTTGTCGCCCGTTGCAATGATGCTCTTCATGCCGGCGGAACGCGCCTTCTCGGCGATTGTCGCAATCACGTCGTCGGCCTCAACGCCGGGCACCGACACGACGGGCCAGCCGAGATCCTTCAGAATTCCGTGAAGCGGTTCGATCTGAACGCGCAGATCATCGGGCATCGGCGGACGGTTGCTCTTGTACTCCGGGAACATTTCATGACGAAAGTTCTTCCCGGGCGCATCGAAAATAATCACGGCATGATCGGGTTTGGCAAGTGACCAGACCTTGCCGAGCATGCCCAAAAAACCGCGGACGGCCCCGGTCGGTTCCCCCGAACTCGTTCGAAGGTCGGGAAGCCCGTGAAAGGCGCGGAAAAGATAATTGGAGCCGTCGATGAGAAGA
>JAXZEJ010000026.1:0-4873 GCA_037424205.1 bacterium
CCTCCGACTCCTACGTCCCGAACGTAGTACTCTACCAGGCTGAGCTACACCCCGACTTTCCTCACATGTCAACGGTCTCGTTGAACCGTGAAGGCGAGCAATTCTAGCAGAGAATCTCTAAAAATGGAAGGGGCGAGTTTTTCGAGTGCGGTGCGGCCGCGTTCGAGTTCCTTTTCTGCGCGCATGCGGCACTTTTCAAGTGCGTCGGATTTCAGGATGATGTTTGCAATCGTCGGGAAGTCGCCGTCTCCGAGACGTATGGCCTCGTCAATCATGGCGCGCTCTTCGGGCGTACAGGATTCACGGGCATAAATGATGGGAAGCGTGACCTTGCCTTCGCGCAGGTCGGCTCCGAGGTTCTTGCCCGTGTCGGCGGCGTTGCCGCGATAGTCAAGCACGTCGTCGGCAATCTGGAAGGCATTGCCGAGTGCGAGGGCATATTCGGCTACGGCTTCCTCCTTTTCGCTGTCGCAATTCGCAATGGCGGCGGCCATGCGGGCGCCAGCTTCGAAAAGACAGGCGGTCTTGCGCTCAATGACGCGGAAGTAGCGGGGTTCGTCGACGCTGGGGTCGTGTGCGTTGACCATTTGCACTACCTCGCCTTCGCTCAGACGGTTGGCGGCATTGGAGAGAGCCTCCATGACTCGCAGGTTGCCCGCCTTCACCATCATCTGGAAGGAGCGGGTGTAGAGGAAGTCGCCGACGAGCACGGCAGCGCCGTTGCCCCATCGGCTGTTGGCCGTCGGGCGGCCGCGGCGCATGTCGCTTTCGTCCACGACGTCGTCGTGCATCAGGGTGGCCGTATGCAGAAGCTCGATCGTTGCGCCCAGATACTGGTGCAGCGTGCCTTCGTAGCCAAGTGCGCGGCAGATGAGCATCAGAAGGGCGGGGCGCATGCGCTTGCCTCCCGCGCTCGTGATGTATTCGCTAATTTCCTTCATGCGGGGAACGTCGCTCGCAAGCTCGTTTCGGATGACTGCGTCGACGGCAGCCATGTCTTCGGCGATGGGGGCGAGTACCTGCTTGATGAGGGCTCGAGGATCCTGTTGATTTTGCATATCGGACATCTGTCTTGAGAAAGCAGTTGAGTGCTGATTCTGAAAGTATAGCCAAGCGAAGGCGCCCCTGAAGAGCGAGGCGACGAATTGGTTTGATGTGAATGCGGCGGAATAATGAAGAAAATCAGTGCTTTTGCTTGACTGAGGTTTATGGGCATGCGATAATCACAAGCTTTCCACGCAACCAAACGTGAGGACGCGTCATTTGGGGAATGTCTCCTCAAGCGCGCTCACGCTATTACAAAAAGGTTCTGCAGAATCCGGCCGCGGTTTGCGGGTGGTGAAGCGGAACGGGCGAGGTTTAATTACATGTACGCTATTATCAAGACTGGCGGTAAGCAGTACCGCGTTTCCGTCGGCGACAAGCTCAAGGTCGAAACCCTTGCTGTTGAAGCCGGCGCTCAGGTGACCCTCACCGAAGTTCTCGCCGTCAGCGGCGAAGAAGGCCTCAAGGTCGGCAATCCGACGATTGAAGGCGCTACGGTCACCGCGACCGTCCTTTCCCACGGCCGTGGCGAAAAGGTCCGCATCTTCAAGTTCCGCCGCCGCAAGCACTCCATGAAGTCTGCCGGCCATCGTCAGAACTACACCGAGCTCAAGATCGAAGCGATCGCGGCTTAATTTGCAACCGACTTTTTATAGAGAAGTACTAAAATGGCACACAAGAAAGGTGGCGGCTCTACCCGCAACGGTCGTGACTCCAAGGCCAAGCGCCTCGGCGTGAAGGTTTTCGGTGACGCTGCTGTCAACGCCGGCGGCATCATCGTTCGTCAGCGCGGCACGAAGTTCCACGCCGGTGACAACGTCGGCATGGGCAAGGACTACACGCTCTACGCTCTCGTTGACGGCGTCGTGAAGTTCGAAGTCAAGGGTGCTTTCAACCGTCAGTACGTGAAGGTTGAACCCATCGCTGCCTAATTTAGGGCAGGCGTCCAAAGGGACGCGGACGACAGACGAAAAGCCCAGTGCGGATCATCCGGCTGGGCTTTCTTATTGGCTGTAATTTACGGGCGGAATTTTTCAGAAACACGCCTTCGCATACGCATTCGAGCCTGCTGATCTGCTATTGTGGCACTCGCGCAAGTGCGGATGCGAAAGCGCGGAATTCCGAAACTGCATGGGACCCATTTCGGCGGTCCTCCTATCGAATCTTTCTCTGTGTCGGAGGTTTCCTGCACAGAGGTTCAACTTCAGAAGGTGTACTCGTGAAGTTTGTTGATGAAGCAAAAATTGAAGTCCAGGGCGGCAAGGGCGGAAACGGTGCGGCAAGCTTCCGCCGCGAAAAGTTCATTCCGAAGGGCGGTCCCGACGGTGGCGACGGTGGTCGCGGAGGCTCGGTCTATGCTGTTGCCGATCGCAACATCAATACCCTTGTTGACTATCGCTATACGCGAAAGTTCTTCGCTCCGAACGGCGAAAACGGCCGCGGTGCGGACTGCTACGGTGCCGGCGGCGAAGACGTAGTGCTGCGCATGCCGGTCGGTACGCTTGTGCGCGATACGGACACGGGTGAAGTGATTGCCGACCTGAACGTTCATGGCGCACGGCAGCTGCTCGCGGCCGGCGGCAAGGGCGGACTTGGCAACCTGCACTTCAAGAGCTCGATCAACCGCGCTCCCAAGCAGGCTACGCCGGGCGAACCCGGTCAGTATCGCTCTCTTGAGCTTGAGCTTCAGGTGCTTGCTGACGTAGGTCTTCTCGGCATGCCCAATGCTGGCAAGTCGACTTTTATCACGGCTGTTTCCAACGCTCGTCCGAAGATCGCCGACTATCCGTTCACGACGCTGCATCCGCATCTTGGCGTGGTGCGCGTAGGACCGGAACAGAGCTTCGTGCTTGCCGACGTGCCCGGCCTCATCGAGGGAGCGGCCGAAGGCGCTGGTCTCGGTCACCTGTTCCTGCGTCATCTCTCTCGCACGAAGATCCTGCTTCACATGATCGACGTTGCTCCCTTCAATGAGGAGACGGATCCGGTTCAGGAAGCCAAGGCTCTTGTGCTCGAACTTGAAAAATATGATCCGGCGCTTGCTTCCAAGCCGCGTTGGATCGTGCTTAACAAGCTTGACCTGGTTGAGGAAGCCGATCGTGATGCTCTTATCGAGCACTATCGCACTGAGCTTGCTCCCAATGGCGAACCCGTCTTCGTCATTTCCGCCGCGACCCGTGAGGGTTGCGAGGAGCTCGTGAAGGCGCTGGCCCAGCGTATCGATGACGATCGCCGCGAGGAAGTTGCATTCGCCGACGACGCCCGCTTCGATCCGACCGAGCACTAAAATTAGACGCCTTTCTCAAAGAGACTCGCCTGAACAATAGGCTGGGTCTCTTTGTTTTTCCTGCGCGCATAAGGCGTGCGGCCTTTTTCTCAATTCACTGATCGAAGATCATGCAAGCATCAGTTGTTGAACGCCTCTTCGGCCTCAAGGAGAACGGCACTTCTGTTTCTCAGGAAGTCTCTGCCGGCATCACTACCTTCATGGCGATGAGTTATCTCATTTTCGTCATTCCTTCCATGCTTGCCGACGGCGGCATTCCCCGCGATGCGGCTACGAGCAGCGTGATTCTCGTCACGGTTGCCGTGACCTTGCTGATGGGGCTCTGGGCTCGTTATCCCGTGGGCGTAGCCCCGGGCCTCGGCATCACGGCCTTCTTTGCCTACTATGTCTGCGGTCCGGCTGGCTTTACTTGGCAGGCCGGCCTCGGTGCGGTGTTCATCTCCGGCATCGTTTTCTTCCTGCTTACGGTGACCCGCATTCGCCAGTTCATTGTTAACGCAGTTCCGATGGATCTGAAGCTCTCCATCGTGGTGGGCATCGGTGCCTTTATCGCGCTTATCGGCATGAAGAGCGCTGGGCTAGTTATCGCTGATCAGAGCACCTTTGTGGCGCTTGGCAATGTAACGCTTCCAGAGGTTCAGTTGTCCATCTTCTGCTTCTTCCTTACGACCGTTTTGATGGTGAAGGGTTTCCGGGCCGCCATGCTGATCGGCATTCTTGCAACGACGATTCTAGGTATCTGTCTTGGCGTGACGGAACTCCCGAAGGGCAACTGGGTGAGTTTCTCGCTTCCCGACGTCTCCGCAGTCTTCATGCAGATGGACCTTAAGGGCGCGCTTTCACACGGGCTTCTCAGCATTATCTTTACGCTGACGATGGTTGACCTTTTCGACAATATGGGCGTGCTGATCGGCCTGGCCCGCAAGTGCGGCTTCATGAAGTCCGACGGCGAGATCCACAACCTTGACCGTGCGTTCATTACGGACTCTATCGGTACGATGTTCTCGGCCTGCATGGGTACGACGACCGCCACCTCTTATCTGGAAAGTGCTTCGGGCGTGGCCGCAGGCGGCCGCACAGGCCTCACCGCCGTTACCACAGCTGGCTGCTTCGTGCTGGCGCTCTTCTTTATCCCGCTTGTTGGCGTGGTTCCTGCGTATGCGACAGCTCCGATCCTCATCATTGTGGGAGCGCTCATGATGCAGGAAGTTGTGCACATTCACTTTGAACGCCTTGAGATTGCCATTCCGGCCTTCCTTACGATCATGACGATGCCCTTCACGTTCAATATTGCAACGGGTTTCGGCTTCGGTTTTGTGAGCTACACGCTCATTCATGTTCTGATGGGACGCGGTCGTGAAGTCACGCCCTTCATGTACTTGATCTCCGCGTGCTTTGTGGTGAACTTCATCATGAGGACTTGATTCCGATTGAGTCGGCAATCGCAATTCCTGAAAACGGCGGCCTTCCTGCAGAGAAGCGCCGCCGTTTTCATGTGTGCTCGGCATGGGCACGTTCTAGCGGGTGAAAGTCCCGAGAGGG
>JAXZEJ010000027.1:0-3815 GCA_037424205.1 bacterium
CCTTCCTTGGGCTTCTCCGTTTTTTTTTTTCGGTTGAAAAAAAGGTTTGGCAAAACTGAACGCCGGACGCGAAGCGGGCGGCGTCCGCTCTTTCTTCGGAATGGCGCCGCTTCATCTCGGATTTCACTTAAATAGGGCTGATTGTCTGTTCGGTCGATGTTGCGTGACGTTTCAAATCTTAAGAAGAATGACTTCAAGAAATGAATTGGAATGGTGTCTAATCATTTGAAATATCGTTTAAACGTCTCGAACAGACTCTTGCACAGCTGTTGAGAAGATTTTTGCAAGTTGTTCGGAATAACCGAACGGTATGTTCATTGCTTAAGAATTGACGGTTTTTGAGTTTTCATTAAGACTATCGAATTCCCACAATGATAGGTAAAAGCAATTAAAAAGAGAGGCGCCTGAAGCGCAAAACCGGCTATTTCTCATCGTTCGGTATTTGCGAACAAGCGGTTCGAGCAAACGTGTGCTGAAGCTCAAAACTAGGTATTTGCTATTATGGACGCTAAATGGTGGAACGAACAATTCCGCGAATTGGAACTGATATCCGAAAAAGCGTAAGGTTTTGGTGGTGAATACCTCAAGGGGAGTAGTACTTTCGAAGCATGACAGCCTATTCGAACGGGTGGTGTGAAAAGTGGACTATGCTTCTCGGTTGACTGTGGTGCAGCTGAATGCGGGCTTGCGTATCAGTGTTGTGAGGGTTTCCATGCCCATTGTTGATCAAAATCAAGCGTGATGCGAAAGGACGGGTTTGGGGAATTACCTTGGAAAAACGGTTGCTGCATCATCCCGATGCGGTTCTTCGGGGCCGCATTGACCCCATTGCCTCTCCTCGTTTCCCGGGGATGGGATGACAATCCCCGACCGATTCTCAGACCGGAAAGGGAAAACAATCAAAAAATCGATGTTGCTCGCCGCGTTGAAGACGAAGGCCTCTTATTCGCGCGGTGATGCCTTTTCCGAGCTGGGGAGCGGAGAAGACAGACATTAGGAGATATAACTATGCAATCTACTACCAGAAAAGCAGCGGCGTCCGTCCTGTTTTGCTCGGTCGCCATGGCTCTGGCCTCTCAGGCTGTTGCTGCGGATGCCCCGGGTGTCGGTAACAAGAATGTGAACGCGCTCACGCAGCCGATCTATGCGAACCCCGACGGCGACCAGGCCACGAAGGGCGTCAAGACGCTGCAGGACTACATCGTTCAGGAAAAGGAACTCTTCGACTTCCTCTTTGAAAACCATCCTGTTTTCAAGTACGCTGCCGAAGGCCGTATCAAGGGCGTCTACAAGGTGTCCACGCGCGGTTCCGAATTCCTCGGTGAAGGCAATGCCCAGAAGTACACGAAGATGGCCGGCGCCAAGCCGTCCGCTTCCCAGTATCGTCTGGCCGCCAAGTCCATTCTCGACTATCCGAATAAGTTTGTTGGTCCGGAACGCTGCGGCGAATGCCATGCGGTCCAGTACCAGAAGTGGAAGCGCTCCCGTCATGCTCAGACGGTTCGCTTCCCGGGCGAACATCCGGAAGTTGACAACGATCTGAAGAAGAAGCTGTACGGCTCCGATGCTTCGATCCTTCCCGACGGCATCACGCCCGACGTCATTTACGCCACGATCGGCACGCCGCGCACGAAGTACGGCTACGTCGACGGCTGGCTCGTCCGCGGTGCCTATCACATCCGCGACGGTCTGCTTCGTGACGGCACGGGCACGCTCGTTGCCGGCGGCAACCAGTTCTCCCGCGGCTGGGCTTCCTGGCTGACGAAGGAGCGCTGCGCCGAAATCGCCAAGGTGATTCCGGACTTCCCGACCAAGATGGAAGAGTTCGGAGCCTCTGGCTCGCATCAGTGGGGCATGACGTCCTACGGTTCCAAGTACGAAAAGGAATTCCTCTTCCAGCCGGCTTCCTCCTACTGCGAAGTCTGCCACGCCTTCAAGTTCGACTTTAAGGACAAGAAGGAATTCTTCGCCGCTCTCGGCAACCCGAAGGAACTCCAGAAGCACACGATCTCCCGCGGCATCGCTTGTGAAGAATGCCACGGCGCCGGCGGCCACCTTGTTGGCGCCGAATCCAACGGCTTCCAGACGAACTGCGAACGCTGCCACCAGCGCTCCAACTTCATTCCTGAAGACGTCAACACCGAAGCCGGCCAGGGCAAGATCGAAAACGGCTTCAACGTGAAGACGAAGTCCTCCTGCCCGTCCTGCGGTACGGAAGGCTCCCAGCTCATGATGTCCAAGCATTATGAAAAGGGCATGCGCTGCGTGACCTGCCACGACCCGCATGAAGTCACCAGCAACGACTGGAAGGACTACTACACGAAGCCGGCCATCAAGCAGACCTGCCAGGACTGCCATAAGGAACAGGCCGACGTGGTCGCCCAGACCGACACCCACAAGAAGATGGACTGCATCGACTGCCATATGCCGTTCACGATGTCCTGTGAAAACTTCACGGCCATCCAGCGTCCGGACATGGCCGGCTTCGACGCCGTCCGCCGTTCGCACGTGTTCAACATCAAGGTCGACCCGACCGCCAAGATGATGAACCCGGCCGAAGGCCAGTCCCGCGCCTCCAACTCCAAGGGCTGGCGCATTGCCAAGGACGAGGAAGGCCACGGCTACCTCGACCTGATGTGGTCCTGCGCCCGTACCGCCAATGCTGAAATTGCCGTTACGGAAAACAAGGGCTGCCACTCTGCCTTCATGTCCGAGCTTGAAAAGGGTCTGCAGTACACCGACCAGCAGCAGGCTTATGACGACGTCATGAAGTGGCAGAACCCGGTCAAGGACGGCTACAAGGCCGCTCTCGGCGCCCAGGAACGCATCGTCAAGCTCCTCGAAGTCACGAAGCTTGATGCCGCTGCCAAGACCGAAGTCCTGATGCTCCTCGACAAGTCGAAGGACATCACGAAGGAAATCGCGAAGGACGGCTCCTGGGGTGTTCACGCTCCGAAGTACCTGAAGCAGCGTGCTGAAACTGCTCAGGCTTACCTTGACAAGGCTCAGTCGATCATCGACAAGGCCTCCGCCAAGTAAGTTGGATAGTTCCGTTTACTTCCAGCCTTGAAAAATCCCAGGATCTCTGCGGAGGTCCTGGGGAATAAGACCAAGAAGGAATTATGAAAGCGCATCTGAAACGGTCGGTCATGGGTTTGATCATGGCTTGCAGCGCCTCGGCCGCCATGGCCGGCGCCGACGGCCCGATCGAGCCCGCCCCCGTGTATGACGAAGTTCTCAATCAGATTTCGCTTCGCGAAGCCGAAATGCTTCACGAGGAAGGCGTGCAGTTCTACGATGCAAACGAGCTGGAGATCTGGGCTCAGGGATTCATCCCCGGCGCGATCTTCTTCAACGTGCTGGATTGGAAGAAGCTGCTGCCCGAGGACAAGAGCACCACGATGGTGTTCTACTGCGTCAACCCGCTCTGCACGAGCAGCGAGATGGCAGCCCGAGAAGTCATGAAGCTTGGTTATACGGATGTTCGCCAGATGCCTGAGGGCATTGTCGGCTGGCGCCGTTCAAACCGGCCGATCGAGCTTCCGTAAGATGCGTGTCTCGCCGCAGGGCGGGACGGTAATTCACCCAAACATTCAATTGAGAAAGTTATGTTTACCCTGAAAAAAGTCATTCTCTCTGCCTCGCTTGCGCTGACCGTGAGCTCCGTGGCATTTGCACAGGCTCCGCAGACGCAGCTCCAGAAGGAGTCTTACAGTATGGGTGCTACGCTCGGCAACGTCATTGCCGGGCAGGTCTACCGCCAGACCGAGCTGGGCGCCGCCGTCGACAGGGCTGCGATCGTCCAGGGCGTCGAG
>JAXZEJ010000028.1:0-5138 GCA_037424205.1 bacterium
ACTCGACGGCCTCGAACGCCTCGTTCCTGCGCTTCCATCCGGAGAGCGCATCGCCGGGCGGCATCATGCCGCGCTCGTCATCGGCGGACTCGCCCGGCAGCATGACGCCCGAAGCGCGAAGCGCCCTGCCGGCCGGAGCCTTCCAGAAATCGCAGAGCTCGCGCACGGAAATCTCGGTCCGCCTGAAGGCCTCCACGCCCATGTCGGCAAACTTCTCCTCCGGCGCGGCATACCCCGTCGACACCGCCTGCCTTAGCGCCTCGAACAGCGCGGGATCATGGCTTCGCCAGCCGCGGCCCGCGTCTCTGAAGCTCTCGGCCGAATAGGCATTGAGAGGCACGCTGAAAGTCAGAAGCTCTTCGGCGCGCCTGCGTTCGGCGCGGCCGGGCGCAAAGGTGAGAAGCCATTCGCGAAGCTCCTGCGCCACGATGGAGGGCTGCCGCTCTGCCGAGCCCTCCCCCGTGCCGCAGACATACGAAATGAGCAGCTTCCGGCGAGCGGCGAGCAGAATGTCGAGAAAGACGTTTCGGTTGTCCCGCCGGCCGTCTCGGTCGCCGCGGCGGCGCGCATGCGCCATGAGGTCAAACTCCTGCCGATGCGAATTGCCCGGGAAGGCACAGTTCTCGTTGAGTCCCACAATCGCAATAATCTTGTAGGGAAGCGGACGAAGCTGGGCCATGCCCGTAAAGGTGATTCGAGACGAAGGCTTGCCGCCGCCGGGCGAAGATTCCAGTCTGAGCGCAAGGCTCTTCATGAAGATGCCGAAGGGAATTTCGTCCACGCCGGCGCGCTCGATTTCCTCGCGAAGTTCCGATGCGCCCCTGCGAATGCGGTTGAAGGCCCCGCCCTCGTCGTCGCGGAAGAAGGCCGCGGCGGCATCTGCAAGCCATGCCGTCCACTCGGCGGACGGCGCAGCCTTCTGCGTGCGCAGGCGGAAGCCCTCCAGAGATTCGCTGATGCGGCTTGCGGCATCAAGAAGCTCGGGATTGTCGCCCACGGCCGTCCAGCCGTCCTCCTCGGTGCCGCGCACGGGAAGCGTGTCAAAGAGCGGGTTGTTCTCGTCAGCGGGAAGCGCAAAGCCCATCACAAGGCGCTCGACGGCGCGGGCCAGCGTCATGTCCCTCACATTCGCAAAGGTAACCGGATCCAGATGAAGAAGATGCTCGTCGGAGAGGCCGAAGCGATAGCCCGCGGCGCGCAGCCACGTGCCGAGCACGGGCGCCGTCTCGGACGAAAGCCCGAAGCGCTTCGAGACGTGCGGGAGCGAAATCCAGCTCTCGAAATCCTCGATCGAGGCGCGCCCCGTCACGAGATCGGCCAGGCCGAGCACGGCCTGGGCCGCCTTGTCGCCGTCAAGATCCGTCAGGCCGGCCGCGCGCCATTCGATGCGGCGCTCCGGAGGCAGGCTGTCGAAGACGTTGGCGATCAGCGGCGCGGCGCTTGAGATGTCGGGCGTCACAACGAGAACGTCGTCCGGACTCAGTTCCGGATCGGCAGCGAACTCCGCATGCAGCCAGTCGGCCAGCGCCTCGAGCTCGCGAATCGGCGTCGGAGAACGCATGAAGCGGATCGAGCGGTCGTCCTCCCGGAACAACGGAACACCGCCGGCCGTCTTCGTGAGATCCGGGTCAAGCTTCAGAATCGAATCCTGAACGCGTCGCAGGAGCGCCGGATCGTTGGCCTCGAGATAGTAGGACTGGTTTTCAACCTCCATGTCGGCGCGAATGTCCTGATGTCTGCCCGCATATCCCTTGAGGAAATCGGACGGCAGGAACGTGCGGCCGGCCGAAGGCATGCCCTCGAGCAGCGACTCGTCGACCTTTTCGGAGACGCCGAGTTCGGAAAGACCGAGAGCGGTCTCGGGCGCAGCCGTAAAGCGCCAGATTCGGTCGATGTTGGCGCGTGTTGAACGACCGTTGTCGGCCAGAAGCGGATGGCCGTCGGACTCGGCGCCCTCGGGCGCGCTCTTCCAGTCGAAGAGCCTGCGCGGCAACAGGTCGAACCAGTATTCGGACGTGGGATTGAGCAGATAGAACCAGACGTCGCGTCCCGAAGCCGCATAGGCCTTGATGATCGGAAGCATGACGGGCGGCACGACGAAGGGCACGAACACGTGAAGCACATCGGGCAGGGTCACCGTAAAGTCGTTCTCGAGCGCCACCTGCTTCGAGCCGCTGCTTGCGGCAAGACGCCTGAGCATGTCGGGGAAGCCCTCGAGGAAGCGCTTTCCCCGCCATGCGTCATGCCCGGCAAGCTCGCGCCAGAGATCGCGCTGCCAGAGAAAGTCCGGATGCTCCTCAAGCTTCTTCCTCTCCGTCCTTCGCTCGATCGTGTCGGCGAGCATCTCGGGATGCATGCCGAGCCAGTCGAGAATCCAGTCGAGACGATAGGTCGAGTAGACGACGAACACTTCGGCAATGTGCCGGGCAAGATGCCAGATGTCCTCGTCGCTCTTGCCCTCAAGATAATGCCGAAGGCGCTCGTGTCCCGGCATCTCGCGAAAGCTTTCCGGACCCGTGCGGCGAAGCACGTCCCAGATCATCCAGTCCGCCTCGTTGCCGACGATGTTGGCCATCGGCTCCTTGGAGAAGAAGCCCATCCAGGCGGAGAGCATCATGAAGTCGAGCCCGGCGCAGATCCCGTCGCGATCGGCAACCGCACGGCGAAGATCCTCCTCAACCGCCATATTGGGCGCAATGACGGGCACCTTCTCAAAGGCGCGCTCAAAGAGCCCCGCACCCCGGCCGCCGCCGGCCGAGACGCCGAGCGCCTCAATGTTGTTTAGAAGAACGGCGCGAAGCACTTCGTAGCTGTTGCTGTAGACGGTATGAATCATGGGAAAGCATCAAATCCGGATCGAATGAATCCATTCTAGCGGGTCTCGGCAAAAGACCCGCGCCCTCTCATCATCGTACGGCCGCCTCCGTCATTTCGTGACGCACGCCTCACATTGCGCCCGGAGACGAAAAAGCCGCCGGCGCATGGCTGCGGACGGCGGCTCGAGATTTCAGACCGTGCCTTTACTTTCGAACGGCGTACTTGTCGGCAAGCTTTTCGAAGTAGGCGGGCACGGCGGGATCGGCCCAGTCGACATAGCCGCGCACGAAGCCCACGAGATGGCCGTGGCCGTCAAGAACGAAGAATCCCGGCAGCACGTCGACGGGAAGCGTTGCCGGCAGAACGAGATCCGGGTCATGCCAGGAGGCGAAGCCCTCGGGAAGCTTGTTCTTCTGCATGAACTTCGTCACGCGCTTCGGATTCTTGTCGAGCGAGACGGAGACGAAGCGGATGCGGCTCTCGGGCTTGTTGTACCTGGCCTGAAAATCAGCCATGATCGGCGCGCTGCGCTGGCAGGTGGCGCTCCAGGAGCCCCAGACGTCGACAATGACGAGCTTGTCCTTGAACTGAGAAAGCGACTGCGGATTGCCGGCCAGATCCTTGTAGCCGTCAAGCGGGAAGCCGCGGGCGGTGCGGAATTCGATGAAGTCGCGCGCAACCATTGGCTTTTCGGCAATGGGCTTTCCGTTCTTTTCGAACTTCTGGTTGAAGGCGGGCATTTCCGCAGCGGCGCACTGCGCGCCGATCACGAAGGCAAGCGCAATCAGGGCTTTCTTGAACATCTTTCTAAAACTCCTCTCAAACATATTCGATACGATCAGGCCTTTTTCCCGCGGCGGCGCATGCGTTGAACAAGCACAAGCCCGCAGACGGCAAGCGCCGCCCAGGGGGCGATCCAGAGAGCGGCGGTGCCCGCATTCTTGTCGGGCTCGTAGCGGATCTGCTCGCCGTAGCGCGCAACCATGAAATCCAGAATCTGCTCGCGGGTCTCCCCTTCGCGCAGCTTCTGATAAATCACGCCCTTGAGCTCGCTCGCGATGGCGCTCTCGCTGTCGTAGAGCGTCAGATTCGGAGAAACGGGACAGCGAAGCACCTTGGAGATGCTTACGGCCTCCTTTTGAAGCTCGGCTCCCGTGAGCGGCTTCTTCTCGGCGGCCCGAATCGGCATGGCAAACGCCGGGCAGGCAACGATCGCCGCCGTTGTCAAAAAGGATCTGCGTGTCGTGAAGGTCATTTGGATGGCGCCTCGCGTTCCTGAGAATGTTCCTGCGGCGCAAGCTCGGTTTCGCGCCGGCGGGTGAAGAGAATGATGAATGCGGCCAGAATCATGACGGCGCCGCCGCCCCAGATCCAGCCGGCCAGCGGCTTGATGGAGAGCCTCACGAGCCACTCCTCGTCGGTGAGCCGGTTGCCCATCGAGACATAGTAGTCACGGAGGAATCCGTGATCGATGCCGGCCGCCGACATCTGCATGCCGTTGGCGACAAAGGTCTGGCGCTCCGGCCTGAGCGTCGTGATGAGGGACTCGTCGCCGAGTCTCAGCACCTCGATCACGCCCTGCCGGCCGAAATAGGAATGGTTGTTGACGAAGCGCGTCTCCGTATAGACGAAAACCACATCGTCGACGGGCTTGCCGAGTCCCGGTCCCATGCGCACGAGCGCCTCGCTCTCGTACTGCTCGACGCCAACGGCGCCCGCAATCGAAATGGCGATGCCCACGTGCGCAAGCAGCGCCGCAATGCTCATGCGGCGGGCGGAGAACGGCAGACAGTGGGAAGCCGCCGTCACCACAATCCAGACCGCAGCCGCAACGGCAAAGCCCGTCATAACGGGCGAGCGCGGCTCGGTGAGAAGCGCAATGCCGGCGCCCGCACCGATGCTCAATGCCGCGCAGACCGCCCAGCGCACCGGGCTCTTGAGTCCGAGCTGGGCCGCGCCCGCGAGCGCTGCGGCAATCAGCGTCATCGGCGCAAAGAACTGATTGAAGTACGGCGCGCCCACGGTAAGCGTGCGGCCGGCAAAGACCTCATAGCCGAGCGGATAAAGCGTTCCGAACAGCACCGCAAAGGCCGCGGCCATCAAGAGGAAGACGGCGCCCGTCATCAGGGCGTCGAACCCGCTCATCGGCGCCTCTTCCGTCCTGCAGACGGGCTCGATGCGCGCGCAGTAGAGGAAGGCCGCGGGGACGAGCACCGCGATGGAAAGAATCTGGAGTGCAATGCCCCTGCCCGGATCCGTTGCAAAGGCATGCACCGACTGCATGGCGCCCGAGCGCACGAGAAAGGAGATCGGAAGAGCAC
>JAXZEJ010000029.1:0-4024 GCA_037424205.1 bacterium
CTGATGGGCGAGGCGTCCGTGATGCGGCGGTTCGTCGCATCGAATTCGCTGCATGAGCACAACCGGCATGACGAAGGCCGTCGATGCGCAGGCGCAGACGGTCTTGATGCAGGGGACGGAAATCCGGAGGCTCATGGCGAGTCGTTTTGTATTTGAGGCTGTCGTTGTAGAAGGCTTCGCGAATCGCAAACGGTCCGTCGATCAGGAGGGTGACGGTGCCGGCTTCGGGTGAAATTCGAAAGTGCCTGCGAGGGAGCAAAGTCTGTTCATGTTAGCAGGCAAAGGTTGTCGGTGCAATTTTGAAGAAGCTATCGACTGTAAAGAAATTGGCTATGGCAATGTCTGCCGGTGAGCCATCAAAAGCGAAAAGCCCGTTTTCGTGGGAAGAACGGGCTTTCAGCCGTATGAAGATGACGGATCAGAAGGTCACGGTGTCGGGATGTAGACCCGAGAAGGCGACCTGCTGCATCATGTCGAGCTGCTTCATGTCGTCATCGGAGATCGTGAAGCCGAAGGAATCGATGTTGGACTTCATGTGGCCGATGTCGAGCGCCTTGACGATCGGCACGAAGCCGTGCTGGAGGCTCCAGCGGATGGCGATCTGAGCCGGGGTGACGCCGTACTTTTCGCCGAGCTCGATGAGAATCGGGTGGTGCGTGAGGCCGCCGCGGCCGAGCGGGCTCCAGGCCTGAACGGCGATGCCCTGCTTGAAGCAGAAGTTGACGGTCGCAAACTGCGGATAGCCCGGATGAATTTCGAGCTGGTTGACCATCGGACGAATGCGTGCGCGTGCAAGGAGCGGCACGAGATGGTGCGGCAGGAAGTTCGAGACGCCGATCACCTTGACGGCGCCCTTGTCGTAGAGCTCTTCGAGCGCGCGCCAGGTGCCCGCGTTCTGGCTCTGCCAGATCATGGGCTCGCCCTGCGTGGCGGGCCAGTGAATCAGAAGCTGGTCGAGGTAGCTGGTCTTGAGGTCGTCAAGAATGTCCGAGAAGGCGCGCATCACGCCGTCGTAGCTGCGGCTCGACGTCCAGATCTTGCTGGAGATGAAGATCTTTTCGCGCGGAACGCCGCTTGCCTGAATGCCGCGGCCGATGGCGGCCGCATTGCCGTAGATCTGGGCCGTGTCGAAGAAGCGGTAGCCGAGCTGAAGGGCCGATACGACGGCTTCTTCGAGGGTGCTGTCGGCAGGCACCTGCCAGGTGCCGAAGCCCATGCAGGGCATCTGGATGCCGTTGGAAAGCGCAAGCTTGTCGTCAATGGACGAGAACACGGGGAGATCTCCTGCAGAATAGGCGGCCGCTGTTGACCGCGGCCTGAAAAACAAACAAGATTCGGTTATTTTAGAGGAGCTTGTGAAGAAAAGTCTTGACAAATGTCGAACGCCATCGTTCGATTTCCTCGTCATAAGTTCAATTGCATATACCATAAGCTCGCCGAAAGACGCATAATGCAAAATTGAAGCTCAAAATCGTGCGATCCGCTCCACAGGACGGCTGTTCTTAGGACGGAAGGCGGTCGTTTGAAAGCAACCACCACACAGATCAATAGAAGATGATGGACAGCGAAATCCTGACTTGGCTTTTGTTCGCGGCCTGCGCCGCAGGCTTCGGCGGCGGTGCCGTCTGGCAGTCGATGCGGCGCCGCGCGCGCGTCCGCAAGCGCCGCAATGTCGACCGCGTAGTCTCCCGCCCCGTCAAGGCGGCCCCCGCCTCGGAGGCGCCCAAGCCCGAGCCTGTGAAGGCGAAGCCCCAGCACGGCGTTCGCCGTCCGTCCATGCTTGCGCTCACGACGCTTGAAGACAGCGTGACCGCAGCCGACCTTTTCATTCAGCGCGCCCTCGAGGTCGACGAATCCTACTATCGCGAGCTTCCGGCCGATCCGTTGGAACTCAAGGCGCTCAAGGGGCTCTTCGCCCGCTGCCGCACGCTCGACATCGTGCCGGGCGACGGTCTCTCGAAGGACGTCTTCTCGCTCAACTTCTCGACGATGATCGTCGACTCCCTGCGCTCGGGCTTCGTGCCGCATGCGAACGTCGTTTCGAACGACCTTCAGATCATTGCGCTTGCCGACGGCTGCGAGCCGCTCGGCGATCCGATGGCTGTCGAGGACTTCGGCGTGGGCGGCTTCCCTCACGTCACGCAGCTCTGGATGATGGTCGACCCGACCGACAAGAAGCACGAGCTCGACGACCTGCTCGAATATGAACTCGACGGCATCCGCAATCTGCTGCCGCGCGTCAAGCTCCTCGTGAGCGCTCTTGATGCGATGAAGTGGGGCGACTACTGGGACAAGCTCTTCGACCTCGTTCGAGACGTTCGCCGCCTCGGCGCCGGCGAAGGCCAGGCGCTGATGCGCACGGAGCGCACCGATGCGCTCGCCAAGGACATGTATGCGATCAACCGCCGCATCGATGAAAGCCTTGCCACGCTTGAAAAGAACATGAAGACGCCGGAGGAAGCCGACGTGGCTCTGACGAGCAGCATTCCGTGCATGCTCGAGCGCGAGCTTGCCGTTCTCTTCCTGCGCACGCTCGCCGTCATCCGCGTGATTTCCGGCGACAACTACATTCACGGCATGCACTGCTCCGCTCACATTCGCCGCAATGTCGAGCACTTCCCGGACGTGCATTCGCTCCTCGACAAGGCCCGCCACATCGTCTACGACGCGCTTGAGGTTCAGGGCCGCGGCATGAACGCGCCTGAAATGGATCTGGCCGGCCAGGTGAAGCGCGATGCCGACGAGCTCGGCCGTGCGCACGACGAATCGGTCGCGCGCCTCAAGGCCGACGTCGCACGACTGCAGGATGCGATCGACCGCTATCTGATTCTTCAGGGCCGTCCGCGCCGCTACGCCGTCAGGCTCAACGAGAAGAACGAAGTCTCGGCGCTTCTCGTGCTCGAGCACTGATTTCGGCTCGTTCCAGCCAATAGTCCGAAGCCCGGAGGCACCAAGCTTTCGGGCTTCAATTTATCCATTCGACGGAGGTCATCCGTGTCCGAAAACAAGTCTGAATCCGCTGTCCTCAAGGGTATTTCCGAAAGCACGGCCCGTGAGATCCTCGCCTTTCGCGACGATCGCAACTGGATGCCGTACCACAACCCGAAGGATCTTGCGATGTCCGTGGCCATTGAAGCGGGCGAGCTTCTCGAAGTCTTTCAGTGGTCGGGTACGGATCTCGAGTGCGGGAAGAAGAGGGGAGAGCTGGCGGACGAGCTCGCCGACGTGCTGATTTACGCGGCGATGCTCGCGGATCGTGCGGGGCTTTCGATGGACGAAATCGTGCGCGCCAAGCTCGCCAAGAGCGCCGCGCGCTATCCGGTTGAGAAGGTGAGGGGCCTTGGCACCGAGTCCTATGCCCGGTGCAAGGCCGAAGGCCGCAAGGCTGCCAAGTAAGTCAGCGACGGGATTTGGCGATTTTGGTGAGCAGGACGCCGACGCACATCAGGAAGATGAAGGGGCCTGCGAGCTCTTCCTGCTCGTCCATCACGAGGGCGAACGTGAGGAAGAAGCCAATCATGATGCAGGCGCCGCCAAGGAATCCGAGAAAGCCGGGCTTGGGCTTGCGATTGGTCGTCGGAAGGCGAACGGGCGCGGGCTTCGGCATCGGCTGCGGAGCGGGCGAGGGCGCGCTGCCGGCATTGTTCGCCTTGCGGAAGCTTTCCATCACGGATTCCTTCGCCCGGCGGGCCGCTTCGATGTCGGCGGAGGCCTCGGACCGGTGCGGACTCTGGGCACGGTCGGCTTCGGCACGGCGCTTCATTTCGGCTTCGAGCCTGCGAAGGTTGGTGTCGCCTTCGCCTGCGTCGGGCACCTTCAGAGGATTCGAGATGGCGGCCTGATTGGCGCGGCGGAGCTCTTCGAGCGACTCCTCCTGGAGCGCATCGAGGTAGGCGACGAAGTCGCCGTTTTTGGGTTCAAGCCTGGTGGGATCGGTCATGGCGTGCGCTGATTGTAAGAAATAAACGTTCGCGTCAGCAGGCGCGTTTCAGCATTGAAACGCCTTGAGAAGCGGCATCTCTGA